>NZ_PNOZ01000029.1:0-76124 GCF_002879555.1 Verrucosispora sp. ts21
CGCGCGGCGGCCGGAGCCCACCGGCGCCCCACCGGCGATCTTCGTCGCCGGTGCGCCACTGGACCCGCGGCTCACCCTCGCCGAAGCCCCGCTGCGCCAGGGAACGGTGCTCGGGCTGGATCGGCCCGTGCCCGAGGATCCCGCACCACCGTCAGGGCTGGTGGAGGTGCGGGTGGTCAGCGGCACCGACGCCGGTGCGACCTATCAGCTCGACCTCGGTGAGCACACCATCGGCACCGCGAGCGTCAGCCGGGTCGGCCTCACGGACCCTTCGCTCGCCCCGGTGATGGCGTCGGTCCGGGTCCTGCCGGACGGCAGGTGCCGGTTGCGGCCGGAGCAACCCGGCCTCCTGCTCGACCGGGTCGAACTCGACGGGGAACAGGCGTGGCCCCCCGGCGGACAACTCGCCGTCGGCTCGTCCCTGCTGGAACTCCGCGTTCCGGTCCGGGCCGAGGCCGCGCTGCAGATCTCCGAGGACCGCACCGGCCTGGACTACAACCGCCCGCCCCGGTTGCTGCCGGAGGCCCGCACCACCCAGTTCACCCTGCCGTCGCCGCCGTCGCCACCGGAACGGCGACCGTTCGTGCTGATCACCGTGCTGGCCCCGCTGGTGGTCTCCGGAGCCGCGTACCTCATCACCGGCAACCCGCTGACCCTGCTCTTCGCCATCCTGTCGCCGGTGGCGTTGATCGCCGGTCAGATCAGCTCCCGACGCCTGGGCAAGGCCAGCCACCGCACCCGGCTCGCCGAGTACGAGGCTAAACGGACGCGGATCAGCGCCGAGGCGCAGGCGGCGCTGACCGCCGAGCGGCTGGCCCGACGGGACAACTTCCCCGACCCCGCCGCCGTACGGCTGATCGCCGTCGGGCCGCAGCGTCGCCTGTGGGAACGACGCCGTACCGACCCCGACTTTCTCGAACTGCGGGCTGGCAGCGCCGATCTGCCGTCGGAGGTGGTGCTGCGGGATCCGAGCCAGGACGAGCACCGGCGGGAGGTCCGGTGGAGCGCGCTCGATGTGCCGGCGACCGTTTCGGTGCGCAAGCACGGTGTGGTCGGCATCGCCGGTAGCGGTGCTGCCCGGGTGACGGCCCGGTGGATGGTCGCGCAGGCGGCCACCCTGCACAGCCCGGAGGACCTGCAGATCTACCTGCTGGCCGGGGCGGGAGACGAGGAGGGCTGGTCCTGGGTCGGTTGGCTGCCGCATGTGCTGCCGCGTGACGGCCAGGACACCGTCGCCACCGTCGGTACCGACACCCAGACCGTGGCCCGGCGGGTGGCCGAACTGAGTGCCGTGATCGCGGCTCGCGCCGCCGAGCGGACCGACGGGTCGTTTCGCGACGTCCTCGTGGTGCTCGACGGGGCACGCCGGCTGCGTTCCCTGCCCGGGGTGACGCAGATCCTGCGGGAAGGACCTGCGGTCGGGGTGTACGCGATCTGCGTCGACGCCGAGGAGAAGCTGCTGCCGGAGGAGTGTCAGGCCGTCGTCGCCGAGCAGGCCGACGGGTCGCTGCTGGTGACCCGGACGCTCGCCGCCCCGATCCCCGGGGTGCACCCGGACCTGCTCTCGATGCAGTGGCTGCGGACGGTGGCCCGCGCGCTCGCGCCGCTGCGCGACACCGGCGGTGCGGACGACGGCGCGGCCCTGCCGGACGCGAGTCGGCTGCTCGACGTCCTCGGCATGGAACCGCCGGAGCCGGACGCGGTCGCGGCCAGATGGGCCACCGGGGGTCGCACGACCGAGGCGGTTCTCGGGGTCTCGTTGGACGGGCCGTTCGCGCTGGACCTCAAGCGGGACGGTCCGCACGCGCTGGTGGCCGGCACCACCGGTTCCGGCAAGTCGGAGCTGTTGCAGACCCTGGTCGCCTCGCTCGCCGTCGCCAACCGGCCGGATGCGATGACGTTCGTGTTGGTGGACTACAAGGGTGGCAGCGCGTTCAAGGACTGTGTCCGGCTGCCGCACACCGTCGGCATGGTCACCGACCTCGACACCCACCTGGTGGGCCGGGCGTTGACCTCGCTCACGGCCGAGCTGAAGCGGCGGGAGCACATCCTCGCCGAGGCGGGCGCGAAGGACATCGACGACTACGTCGACCTGCTGCGCCGCGAGCCGACCCGCACCTCGATGCCCCGACTGTTGATCGTGATCGACGAGTTCGCGTCGATGATCCGTGACCTGCCGGACTTCGTGACCGGTCTGGTGAACATCGCGCAGCGGGGCCGGTCACTCGGTATCCATCTGGTGCTGGCCACCCAACGACCGGGCGGGGTGGTGTCACCGGAGATCCGGGCGAACACCAACCTGCGGATCGCGCTGCGGG
This sequence comes from Verrucosispora sp. ts21, assembly GCF_002879555.1. Lineage (NCBI taxonomy): Bacteria > Bacillati > Actinomycetota > Actinomycetes > Micromonosporales > Micromonosporaceae > Micromonospora > Verrucosispora sp. ts21. The sequence continues at coordinate 2,319 of NZ_PNOZ01000029.1, forward strand.
TGACCGACACCAGCGAGAGCCAGGACGTGCTGAACGCCCCCGACGCCGCCTCGATCCTGAAGTCGACGCCGGGGCGGGCCTTCGTACGCCTCGCCCAGTCGTCGCTGGTGCCGTTCCAGGCCGGGCGGGTCGGCGGCTTCCGCCCGGGAACGCGCACCGAGGCACGGCAGGAGCCCTGGCTCACGCCGGTCTCCTGGAAGGACCTGGGTCGGCCCAGGCCCAGCCGTCCGGGTGTGAAGGCCGCGCCATCGGCCGAACTCACCGACCTCGCCGTGTTGGTGGAGGCCGTCCGGGGTGCCAGTGAGCAACTCGCCATCGAGCCGCCGCACAGCCCGTGGCTGCCAGCGCTACCGGACACGCTGACCGTCGAGGCTCTTCCCGCGCCGCGCGGCAGCGGCTACCACCTGCCCCCGGTGGCGTACGGCCTGGTCGACCTGCCGGCGCAGCAGGAGCAGGTGCCGTTGGAGCTGGATCTGGGGACGCTGGGGCATCTGCACGTCATCGGTTCGTCGCGCAGCGGCCGGTCGCAGGCGTTGCGGACGATCGCCGGCACCGTGGCCCGCGCCCACTCGACCGCCGACGTGCACCTCTACGGTGTCGACTGCGGCAACGGGGCCCTGCTCGCCCTCACCGAGCTGCCGCACTGCGGCGCGGTGGTGCAGCGCACCGAGGCCGAACGCCTCGGTCGCCTCTTCACCCGCCTCGTCGCGGAGCTGGGACGCCGTCAGCAGTTGCTCGCCTCCACCGGCTCCGCCGGGCTTGTCGAGTACCGGGCCGGCGTTGCCGCAGCCGACCGTCCGCCGCACATCCTGGTGCTGCTCGACCGGTTCGAGGTCTTCGACAAGACGTTCGCCGACTACGACAACGGCACCGTCATGGCGGCTCTGCTGACCCTGTTGCGCGAAGGCGCCGGGGCCGGAATCCATGTGGTGATGGCCGGTGACCGGAGCATGTTCACCACTCGGATCTCGTCGACGACGGACGACAAACTGGTGCTGCGACTGGCCGAACGCAGCGACTACAGCATGGTCGGCATCAACTACCGGCAGCTGCCGGACGAGATCGGCACGGGCCGGGCGATCCGGGCGGTCGACAGTGCGGAGGCACAGATCGCGCTGCTCACCCGGGACAGCTCCGGCCAGGGGCAGGCCCGCGCGCTCGCCGCGATCGCCGAGGCCGCGCGGCTGCGCGACGCCGAGATCGGCGACGCTGCCCGCCCGTTCCGGATCGACGTGCTGCCCGACGAGCTGACCCTGGCGCAGGCGAGCGTCCTGCCACGGCCCGACGGCCCGCTCTGGACGATGGTGGGGGTCGGCGGCGACGAACTGTCGGCCATCGGCCCGGACCTCGGCACCAACCCCTCGTTCATCCTGGCCGGGCCGCCCCGATCCGGGCGGAGCACGGCCCTGCTGACGATGGTCGCCGGTCTGCTGGAGAAGGGGACGCCCGTGGTGATCGCGGCACCCCGCCGGTCGCCGCTGCGGGAACTGGCCGGGGTGCCCGGGGTGCTCGACCTGGTGACGAGCGAGAACTTCACCTCCGCCGGGCTCGCGGCGGCCCTCGACGGACGTACCGGACCCGCCGTGGTCGTGCTGGACGACGCCGAGCAGCTGCTCAAGTGCGACGCCGGCAGTGACCTCGGGGACATCGCCCGGGTCGGCACGGAGAAGGGACTCGGTCTGATCATGGCGGGCTCGATCGACGGCCTCTCCAGCGGCTTCGGCGGCTGGCACGTCGACGCCCGCCGCAACCGGCAGGGCGCGCTGCTCAGCCCGCAGGGCCTCGGCGACGGCGAGCTGATCGGCGTGAAGCTGTCCCGCAGCCAGCTCGGCGGCGGGCGGCCGGGCCGGGTGCACGCCCACTTCGGCGACGGCAAGCTGCACCTGCTGCAGGTGCCCCGCACCGAACCGGACGTGCTGCGGAAGCTGCTGACCGGGACCGGCGACGCCCGCTAGGCACCACCGCGTCGACGGAGTCCGGCTCCCCTTCGGGGCCGGACTCGACAGCGCTCAGACCCCACCGGGTACGAAACGACGTTGGGGGACACCCCCAACGGTGTCCCCCCAACGCAGGTCGGCAGTTACCCCTAGATGAGTAAGTCCTAATCCCTGTTCAGTGGTCGTAGGCGATCAGTGATCGGGTGATGGGTTGGCCGGTGTTGCGGTTGTGTCAGATGGCGGCGGTCAGGGCCAGGATGCGTTGGGCGATGCGGGCGGCTACGCCTTCGATGCTGCGGCCGCCGTGTAGTTCCAGGTCGAGTTGGCCTTTGAGGGTGTCGTTGACCGACTCGATGAGCTGCCTGATCGGTTTGAGTAGGTGTTCGTCGGGGCGTGGGGTGCGGTTGCGGTATGACGGTCGCAGCAGTCGTACTCCGCGTTCGGTCAGCCCGCGGTCCAACTCGGCGGAGACGTAGCCCTTGTCCGCGATGATCAGCAGGCCGGGACGATTGGCCAGCAGGTCCGGGTCGTGTTCGAGCACGGCGGTCAGGATCTGTCGCTCGTCGATCTTCGGGTTGGCGAGGGCCCAGGAGACCGGCAGCCCGGCCGGGGTGCAGATCAGGTGCAGCCGTGGGCCCGCAGAACCAGCGCGAGTGTGAGGCGCAGTAGCTGTAGCCGGCCCAGCCTGCCAGTTGCGAGCGCTTGGCTGTGGGTCGGGAACGAGCGCACTCGACCGGGGTGGAGTCGATCAGCCACACACCGTCGGTCCACAGATCGGTGTCCGCGGCCACCGCCCGGATCGCCCGCTTCAGCAACGGCAACGCCGCGCGTAGCCGCTTGTTGTAGCCGGACTGACCCGGCACGTATGGAAACGCCCCGGATAGGTGTCGGGGCACGAACCGCAGCCAGCGGGCCTCGGACCGTACCCCCAGCAACACCTGCGCCACGCCCCAGCGTCAACAGCTCGGCATCGGTCAACTTCGGCGGCCGTCCGACGCGCGCAGGCCGCCCGAGCCAGTCATCGATCTTCACGTACAGTGCGGTGAGAAGGGTGTTGATGTCTGTCGTCACAAACGGATCATCAACACCCTTCACTGCACCCGCAGCCCCGCCCTGAGTTAGGACTTACTCGTCTAGCTGCCGACCTCCCCCGGGGGAGGCCGCCGGCGGCGTGAGCGCGGAAGCCTCCCCCTCATACGAGAAGGTCAATGTCGCGGTGATCGTGGCGAAGAGCTCGAAGATCTCCTCCGCCTCCGCGAGATTCGGGCTCGAACCGGTGACCACCAGCGCGTTCGTTGCCCCCGGCAGCGGTACGACCGTGTGCATCACGGCGCAGCGCATGGTGACGCCGTCCTGGCTGACGTTCTGGATGCCGTGCACCCGACCGACGGTGCCGATCGCGGGGATCTGGGCGGTGCTCACCCGACGCCAGGTGCCGTCGGCGTGGGCGGGCTGCGCCACCGCGGTCAACGCCCCGATGATGTCCCCGGTCGCGGGCGGGGTGACCACGGAGACGAGCACCGTGGCGATGAGCGCGCCGTCCTCGTACACCTGGAACGTGCCGGCGGCGTGCACCGCGCCGGCGTTGCGGGCCTGCCGCACCGACCGGCGCAGCTGCTCGGCGTACTGTCCCGCCTGCTCCTCGGTGAACCCACCATCGCGGGCCCGGGTCCACACGTCGTCGGCGACGCGGTTCTCGCTCGCCTCGTCGGCGACCGAGAAGTCGACCCAGTCGTGCGGCGTACGCAGCTCGAATCCGGTCGGGACAGCTACCGCCGTGCCTCCTGCGCTGGTCAACTCGTCGCTCCGTCCGACTCGAGTGAGGCCGCCGTCTGGTCGTCGGTCTCCCGGAACGCGTCGGCCACCGCCTTCGCGGCGTCGCGGACCCCTTCGAGGTCCTTGGCCACGACGTACCGGCCGTCGCCCCAGCGCTTCTCGAACTCGCGGGCGGCCCCTTCCAACTCACGCTGCCCCAGCGTGTCGACGACCGGCCCCATCGACCTGATCGGTGAGCTGTCCATCAGCTCCTTGGTGCGCTGCAACAGGTCGTGCACCCGCATCAGCTCCGTGCCGGGTACGTCGATCACGCTCATCGCACCACCCCGGCGTCGAGCCTGCTCTGCTTGCCCATCCCCGCTCTCCTCCCCGATCCGGTCAATGACTCCGCGCCGTACACGGACGACCGGTCGGATCGGTTCAGTCCGGCTGAACCGTTTCCACGATCGCTACGTGTGCGAGTCGGCTCACGGCATTGGCCGGAGCGGGGTGCGGTCGGTGCGATGGGGAGGTTGGTCATGACGCGTCCGGGAGACGCCGAGTGGTCGGTGTTGCAGGTGGACTCCGACCCGGTACCCGGTGATCCGGAGTCCTTCGACGAGATCACGCGGGCCTACCAGGAGCTGTCCACCACCACGCGGGAGGCGCACGACCTGCTCGCCTCCGGTGGCCAGGTCCAGCTTGGTCAGGGCAAGGCGATGGAGGCGTTCCGTGACCTGATCGGCAAGCTGCCCGGGCGGCTGGATCGGATGGCGAACTCCTACGCCGCGGCGGCCGACGCGTACGTGCGGTACCTGCCGTCGCTGGAGGAGGCGCAGGCGATGTCGCTGCGGGCCCTCGATCAGGCCCGACAAGCGTCCGGCGACCAGGCCGCCGCGCAGGCAGCGGTCGTCTCGGCTCAGGCGGCGATCACCGCGTTGGGCGGCGATCCGGCGGCGGACCAGGCCGCCAAGGACAAGGCCAGTGACGACGACGCCGCCGCACAGAACCGCGCGGCCGACGCCCAGCAGGCGCTCGACCAGGCGAAGGCGCTGCTGGGCCAGGCGACGGCGTTACGTGATCAGGCTGCCCGGACGGCGGCGCAGACGTTGCGGGGGTTGGCGAAGGACGCGCCGCAGCGCTCGCTCTGGGAGAAGATCGTCGAGGCGTTCCAGGCGTTCATCGACTTCCTCCGCAGCACCGTCATCCAGTGGATCACCTTGATCCTGGACGCGCTGTCGGTGATCGCCTCGTTCATCTTCCCACCGCTGGGCCAGGCGATCGGCTTCCTCTCCGGTGCGATCGACCTCGCGGCGGCGGCGCTCACCGGTGATCCCGCCGCGATCGGGTTGGCCGCCGGAGGTCTGCTGCTCGGTCTGGTGCCGGGCGGGCGGCTCGTCAGTCGCATCGTCAAGATCGCTGGCAGTGCTGGCAACAAGCTGCCGGGCAGCGTCTCGGAGGGGATCAAGAACAGCATCAAGGGGCTCGGCGGCACGCCGGGCAGTACCCGGAGCGTGGGCAAGGCTCCCACGCCGGGGGCGGGGATCGACACCGCCGTCACCAGTGTCGGCCTCGGCAAGACCATCAAGGGCGTGTTCACGTCGATCGGCAACAAGATCAATGACATGCGCTTCGCGCACGACCTCAGGATCTCCAAGGAGAGGCGCGCCGCCGACCCCAGCCTCCTGGCCGGGATGACCGACAAGGGCCGCCTGAAGACGTTCCGTCCCGCGGACGTCCAGTCCGTGCCCCTGCGCGACAGCGAGGGCAAGCAGATCGGCGTCATCTTCCCCAGCAGGTCGACCGACGCCGAGAACTTCACCGACTGGGGAGCGCAGAAGGCCAACCTCGCCACCGGTAAGAACCTGGGCGGTTCGATGGACATCGGGGGTGCGAAGGCCATCCGACAGCTGCCCGGCAGTGAGCCCACCCTCGCCGGCAACCAGTTCCTGCCGGCTCCGTGGAGCAACCTGAGGAGCGACCCGATGTTCATCTTCGCCCACGGCAGCCCGGACACCGCCGCGGTGACCCTGTCCAGCGGCAAGGTGGTGCACGTCACCGGCGCCAGCATGGCCAAGATCCTCAGCAACGACCCGAACTTCAGGGCGCTCGCCGAGGCCAACCCGAAGGCCGCGATCGCCATGATCTCCTGCAACTTCGCCAACATCAAGGGTGAAGCCGGGCAGCAGTTCGCGGACGTCATGCGCGACCTCGGTAACCGGCGGCAGATCTTCGCAGCGAACAACACCGTGCACGTGACCCGGGGCATTGATGAAATCGGCCTGCTCACCAATCCCGGCGAGACCATCGCGACCCTGGCCGTGGAGAGCACGGACGACCCGAAGGACGGCAAGGGCGAATTCCGAAAGATCACACCGACGCCGAGGGGAAGGTCCTGATGAACGAGCACGACGAGACCGACGTGCAGCGCAACTGGATGCTGCTGCTGGACAGCGACGACGAGCAGCCGACCGAGGCTCCTCCGGTGGAGACGATCGTCGGCGGCTGGCTGGTCGAGGACGACGGGACCATCGGACGGTTCGAGGCGAACCCGCTGTACCAGCCGCGCAACGCCGACTCACCCACCAGCGCCGTGGACGCGGCGGCGAAGCTGGTCGCCACCGACCGGGCCGACGTCGGCCTGGTGCTGCGGACGCTGCGGGACAGCCTGGTGGCGGTGGCGCTCGACGAGGCGGGCGAGGCGGCCGTGACGTCCGCCCCGGACGGGGTGGCCTGCGTGGTGGTCGCCTCCGGCGCCCTCGACCAGGCGCGCGTCGACGCGCCACAGTGGCGGCAGGTCGGTCTGACCGAGCTGCTGGGGCTGCTTCCGGACGGGCTCGACGTGCTGGTCAACCCGGGCGGGCCACGGGCCATGCGCCTGCAGGCGAGCGCCCTGCGCGACTCGGTCGACGCCGACGGAGCCGAGTGAGATGTCCCTGACCAGGGCGTACGCCGGACTGGTGCTGGCGGTGGTGACCGCGTTCCTGCTGGCGACCCCGACCGGGGCGGACGCCGTAGAACCGTCGGTGCCGTACTGGGTGGTACCCGGGCAACCGGGCGCGGAGAGCGAGTTGACGCTGCCCGGGGTCGCCGACCGGGTGCTCGGCGACAGCCGGCGCTGGCCGGAGATCTTCGAGCTGAACCAGGGGCGTACCCAGCCGGACGGCGGCACGCTGACGGATCCGGCGCAGCCGATCCGCGCCGGCTGGGTCTTCGTCCTCCCCGAGGGCGCGACCTCCGGTGAGATCCGCGTCGGTCCGCCGCCGTCGGCCACGCCGGACCTGGGCCAGCAACCGGAAGCTCCGCCGGTCGACCAACCGGAGCAAGGACCGGCAGCGGCGCCCCCGGCTCCTCCGGTCGGCGGCGGTGGAACCTTCGGGCTCCGACCGGTCGCGGTGACGCTGCTGGGCATCGGCGCGGTGGTGCTGGCGGTCGTCGTACCGGTGCTGATTCGGTTGGTTCGACGCCGCCGCGCGGCCGAGCCGCCGCGACCCGCGCCGGGCTCACGGCAGGCGTTGGACCGCGCCCTGCGGCAGATCGCCGCACCGGCGTCCCAGCCCCCGGTGTACGCGGCGATGGTCGGTGCGGACCGGGTGTCGCTCCGGCTGGCGCCGGCGTTGCCGGACCCGCCGCCCCCGTGGCGGGCACGGCAGCAGGGTGCGATCTGGGAAGCGCCGAGTTGGGACCTCGACCAGCAGGTGACCGCTGATGGCGGCGGGCTGCCGATGCTCGCCACCGTCGGCACCGTCGGCGGTGAGCTGACAGTCGTCAACCTGGGACGAGCGCCCGGAATCGTCGCGCTCACCGGGGAGCCGACAGCCGCGTACCGCCTGGCGGGCGCGTTCCTCGACGAGATCAGCCGCTACGCCGCGACGTCGGTGGCGATCAGCGTCGTCGGCCCACCACCTCCGCCCTGGCCGGTCCCGGAACGGGTTCGGGTCGTCGTCGACCTGCGTTCCGTCCTGATGTTGCCCGGCGACGACGCCCAGGACGCACACGGGTCCTCGGCGCTTCGCGACCACCTGGTGGTGGTCACCGCCCCGCTTCCGCCCGAGGAGTTGGAACGCCTCGGCGCGCTGGCGGCGGCCTCCGACGGCACGGCGGCCGTGGTGGTCGTCGGCGACGCGCCGAACACCGTCTGGCGGTTCGACATCGACGCCAACGGAGCCCTCGACGTCGGGGTTCTCGGCCTGCACCTCGACCGTCCCAAGCCGCACGGTCGGCTCATCCCGGTCCTCGGCCGCTGATCCTCCTGCCCGAACCTCGCAAACGATTGGTGTGCCGAGACGGCTGCACGACGCGGCGTTGCCGAACACTGAGGTCAGGCTGCGGCAACTGTTCGACAAGCTCGGCCGCCATGGCCGGATCCTGGTGGTGGTCGACCAGCCCGCCTCGATCGGCGCCCTGCCGATCGCGGTCGCCCGAGCGGCCGGGCATCAGGTTGCCTACCTGCCCGGACTTGCCATGCGCCGCATCGCCGACCTGCACCCCGGCACGGCGAAGACCGACGCCCGCGACGCCTACGTCATCGCTGACGCCGCCCGACCCTGCCCCACACGCTGCGGCGCGTCGACGTCGGGGACGAAACCTTCGCAGAGCTGGAAGTCCTGGTTGGCTTCGATGACGACCTCGCCGGCGAAGCCACCCGCATCTCGAACCGGATCCGTGGGCCGCTCACCCAGATCCACCCCGCCCTCGAACGGGTCCTTGGCCCGAAGATGCAGCACAAGGCCGTCCTGGAACTGCTGTCCCGCTGCGGCGGACCAGCAGGGCTACGCAAGGCCGGCCACCGCAAGCTGCTGTCCATCGCCGGCCCTCACGCCCCTCGCCTGGGCGAACGACTCATCGCCCAGATCATGACCGCCCTCGACGAGCAGACCGTCACCGTCCCCGGCACCACCGCCGCGGAGACGATCCTGCCCCGCCTTGCCGACAGCCTCCGCGACGTCCTGCGACAACGCGACCACGTCGCCGGCGAGGTCGAGAGGATCCTCGATGCACACCCTCTCGCCGAGGTCCTGACCTCGATGCCCGGCATCGGCGTCAGGACCGCCGCCCGGATCCTGCTCGAAGTCGGCGACGGCACCGCCTTTCCCACCCCCGGACACCTCGCCGCCTACGCCGGCCTCGCACCCGTCCCCCGACGATCCGGCACCAGCATCCGCGGTGAACACCCACCCGAGGCGGCAACAAGCAGCTCAAACGGGCATTCTTCCTCGCCGCGTTCGCCGCTCCCGTAGCCGCCGCCTGCGAGCAGGCGAATTGGAGCACCCCGGAGGGTTCACCTCGGCGTTCGAGTTCCGCGGTGGTGGGCTTCTCTGCCTAAACCTGGATGATCGATCGCTGGACGAGTCTCGGGCCGGTCTTGCGTGGGGCCGGCCTTGAGCCGGCCCCACGGTCAGCCGGCCTGCGCGACCGCCTTGCGCGGCAGCGTCAGGGCGATGACGAGGCCAACGATCGCGGCGCACACCAGGGCGATGAACGCGGCTTGGAAACCTTTGGTCAGATCGGGCAGCGCGGTTGATCCGCGCGAGACGGTCACCGACACGGTCGTGACGAGCGCGACGCCGATGGCGCCGCCGACCTGGAAGCTCGCGGTGCTCAGCCCGGAGGCGAGGCCCGACTCCGGCTCGGGGACCGCCGTGAGTGCGACGATCGAGGCGGTGGTGTGCGCGACGCCCAGGGAGAGACCGAACAGTCCGAGCGCGACGAACAGGTCGCGGAAGTACTGTCCTTCAACGGGTATCCGGGACAGCAGCAGGCAGCACACGCCGAATCCGAGCAGTCCGATCCCGGCGACCACGCGGAATCCGCGCTTGGTGATGAAGGCCTGCCCGATGTAGGCGCCGAATACGGCTGCCACGGGCATGACCGAGGTGGCAAAGCCCGACATGACGGCCGAGTAGCCGAGCACCTGCTGGGTGTAGAGCGAGAAGAGCACGCTCGCGCCCCACACGATCATCGCCACGACGACCATGAGCAAGTTGCCGCTCTTGACCGTGTGCAGCCGCAGGAACCGAAGCGGCACAAGGGGTGCAGCGGATCGGGCCTCGATCACGACGAACGCCCCGAGGAGCAGGATCGCCGCGGCGAACAGGGCGATGATCGGTGCGCTGCCCCAGCCGAGCGCGGGCCCGTTGCTGATCGCATACACCAGGGCGGTTGCGGCGACGGTGATGGTGACGGCGCCGGCGATGTCGAAGTTGCGCACGCGGTTGCGGTCCCAGCTCTCGTCGAGCACGAACGGGCTGATCAGCATGACGAGCGCCACGACCGGCACGTTGACCAGGAAGACCCACTGCCAGCCGAGCCCGGTCGTGATCGTGCCGCCGAGCAGCAGCCCGGCGGTGGCGCCGACGCCGCCGACCGCTGACCACGAGGCGATGGCCCGGTTGCGTTCCTTACCCTCCCGGAAGGTGTTCATCAGGATGGACAGCGCGCTGGGCACGAGCATGGCCGACGACACGCCGTGCAGCGCGCGGGCCACGATGATGACCTCGCCGCTCCAGGCGATGCCGGAGACCAGCGAGGTGATCAGGAACAGGGCCATGCCCCACATGAACACGCGGCGCCGGCCGAGCAGGTCGGCCGCGCGCCCGCCGAGCAGGAGCAGGCCGCCGAAGGTGATGGCGTTGGCCGTGAGGATCCATTGCGCCGCCGAGGGGTCCAGCCCGAGGTCGTTCTGGATGGACGGCAGGGCCAGAATCACGATCTCCGAGTCGAGGATCATCATGAAGCTGGCGAAGCACAGCAGGACCAGCGCCGCGAAGCGACGGCGCGTGCTGGATGTGGTGCCCGTGAGGGGTGTGGCGTCGGAGAGCGTAGGCCGCATCCGGTTGCTCCTCTTGATTTTTCGGGCAGGCCACGGCAGCCCACCCACCGGACGGCGATGATCGGCGGGCAGGTTTTCCGGGGTGTGCCGAGTCAGAGGTACATGGGGTTGGGCGGCAGGCCGCAGAGCATCCGGCCGTACCGCTCCAGGTTGGCGTTGAGGTGCATCAGGGCGTGCAGGTTGAGTGCCTGGATGTCCCGTTCGATGCGCTGAATCGGCACATCCCCGTAGAGTGACGAGCCGCTGCTGGCGGTGTTGAGCATGTCCACCGCCTCCTTGATGGCGTCAGAAGCGTAGGGAGCACCTTGCCTCGATCGGCCCGTCGAGCTGGGCCTGGGCGGCCGTGACGAGGTTCTCCAGACCGTCGATGATGGTCTCGTGACCGCCACAAGGCCGCCTCCAGCTGCCATTCGCCGGTGGTAGTAAGGGGAGTGCGGGTCTACGGCACGAGGCAGCGCACGTCGCGTCCGATGCGGCGTGCCTCGATCATGAACTGGTCCTCCCAGCGGCGCCAGAACTTCGCGAGCCGGGACGTGAGGATGACGACGTCGGCGGACTGGTCGGCCAGCGGCGTGCGTAGGCCCAGGCTGTGATGGGTGACGTGCCGCCCGGTGGCTGCCACGCGTTCGATCAGCTCCCGGTCGAAGTCCATCACGGTGGCCGCGTGCATCGACTCGGGCAACGCGCCACCAGCGCCGATCACGACCACGCGGTCGGTCGCGGAGACGCCCCGCAACGCCAGCTCGACCTCTGCCGAAACGTCCAGATCGCGCACCTCGTCGGTGTACCGGATAAGGTCGTTGTTGTCCTCCTCCCACGCCCAGAACATGTTTTCGTGGACCACCCCCGTCCAGCCGATCTCGTTGACCGGCTCCGGATTGTTGGTCACGAAGCGCAGCATGTTGGCCTGGAACTCCTCGTACTGCTCATCGAACACCCGGTCCTGGTGCTCCTCGATCACCCACGCCGCGCGGCTGAAGTGCAGCGGTAGGCCACTACGGTGCAGGCGGTATCCGAGATCGAGGTCCTCCACGGCCCAGCCGCGGTGCCCCTCGTCGAAGCCGCCCACCGCCCAGAAGTCGTCGGTGTGCACGGAGCAGTTGATGGTCCAGAAGACGAGCCACGGCACGCTACGTTTGGTCAGGTCGTCGTTGCACCTGAGCAGCGCCAGCTCGCGACTGTCGAGGAACTCGTGGGCCCGGCCGTAGACCTCCACCATCTCCTCGGGTGTGAACCGCTTGAGGAGATCGGGCACCTGCAGCATCGGGTCCCCTGGGTTGTAGCCGTAGGCGTATCCGGCCAGGGCATGCCGCGGCGAACCATTGCTGTGGGCCAGATAGTGCTGTAGCACGAAGTCGGGCCCGGCGATCGCGCCGGTGTCCAAGAAGACCAGGATCGGTGCGGTGGCCAGCCTCGCGCCGTTGTTGCGCGCGAGCGCGACGCGGTTGCCGAGATCCTCCTGGTAGGTGTATTTCAGGTTCAGTCGATCGGAGAACGACTTGGCGACGGTCGCCGAGTCGTCGGACGAGCCGTCGTCGGACACCACGACCTCAAACTCCGGCGTGCCGGGCACCTGCCGGGTGAGATGGTGCAAGGTGTTGTGCAGCCTGTCGCGACGGTTGTATGTCGGGATCACTATCGAAATTTTTGGGTTACCGGTTGCCGACATGGGAGCCTCCGATTATCGGTATTGGGCGCATCGATCCCGTGACGGTGTTGTTCGTGCGCGCGAATAGTGCAAAGGCTGGCGGGATCAGCTGGCGGAGGCCGTGATGAAGCTTCCGCGCAGGGACGCTCTCGCCGTCGCGGACCAGCGGTGGAACATTGGTTTGCGCTCGGGTGCCCATCGGTGTCCTTCCTTTGATGACCAGGCACCGTCCATAGCGTCATGGACCCGTTGCGGGAGCTGCCAGCGGGAGCGTCGATCTACTTTAGAAGCATATTCATGTGCTTCAACGGGTCTACTCCGATAATGCGCTCTGTTCATCCTGCTGCGCTTCTCTGGTTTGTTCTGCGTGCCTTGCCGTCGCCGCTCTGGTGCTACGGCTTGCGGCATCGTGAAGGGACAATCATGCGCAAACAGTGGGACCTGCCTGCTGCCGGCTCGGCCGCGATCGCCGTCATCACACCGAGCATCCACATAGGGCTGTTTGCACCGCACGACGACGACATCGCAGCCTGGATCGCCGACGTCGAGGGGTGCTGCGCCGAATGCTGCCGAGCGGCGATCGGGTTTGCCAGCTCGACATCGGGCCACCGGTCGCCCGTTCCCGTTGCGCCACATCGGATGTGGGCGTGGCCGCGGCTACCACAGGGTGGGCGGCCCAGTCAGGGCCGCCCGACTTCCGTTGCCGTCACCGCACGATACGGCCGAAGGCTCGCACGTCGTCGACGAACAGGTCCGGCTCCTCCATCGCGGCGAAGTGACCACCCCGATCGGGCTCGCTCCACCGCACGATGTCGGCCAGATAGTGGTGCGCCAGCCCGCGCAACGGCTGGAAGGGATCGTGCGGGTACACCGTGACGCCGGCCGGGACCCGTATCGGTTCCGGCCGCCAGCCGGAGGCCATCGCGCGCATGCCCTCCGCCCCCTCGTAGTAGAGCGCGGCCGACGTGCCAGCGGTGGCAGTGAACCAGTAGATACTCACGATGGTCAGCAACCGGTCCCTCGACACGGCGTCGTCGGGCACCTTCGCCGCGTCGGTCCACTCCCGGAACCGCTCCACGATCCAGGCCAACTGGCCCACCGGCGAGTCCGTCAACGCGTACGCCAAGGTCTGCGGCCGGGTCGACTGGAGCTTCATGTATCCGGACAGCTCCGCGTCGAAGCGACCCATGAGTGCCAGACGCGCCTGGTCGAGCTCGCTGAGCCCGGCCAGCTCCTCCGGGTCGCCGGACGGAAAGGTCATCAGCATGTTGACGTGCAACCCGATGACATGATCTGGTGCCACGGCGGCGACCTGCTGCGAGATGACCGCGCCGGCGTCGCCGCCCTGGACCACGTACCGGTCGTAGCCCAGCTGGTTCATCAGCTCGGCCCAGACCGGCGCGATGGTGCCCGCGTGCCACCCCGGGCGGGCCGGGCCGGAGAAGCCGAACCCTGGCGGACTGGCAATGACGAGGTGGAACGCGTCGGCCCGGTCGCCGCCGTGCGCGGCAGGGTCGGTCAGCGGACCGATGACGTCGAGGAACTCGGCCACCGAGCCCGGCCAGCCGTGGGTGATCAGCATCGGCACCGCGTCCGGCTCCGGGGAACGTACGTGCAGGAAGTGAACGGTGACACCGTTGATCTCGGCGAGGAACTGGGGGTACTGGTTCAGCTCAGCCTCGGCGGCCCGCCAGTCGTACTGGGTACGCCAATACTCAACGAGCTCACGCAGGTACCACACCGGTACGCCGCGGCTCCAGTCATCGTCTCCCAGTGGTGCGGGCCAGCGGACGTCGGCCAGCCGACGATGGAGATCGTCGATGGCGGCCTGCGGAATCTCGATGCGGAACGGTTTCATGACGCGGCCCTCTCTACCTCGTTGGTGGGATCGAATGCGGTGAGAGACCCGGCCGCCGGCCCGGTTGTGCGGTCGCGTGACAGCCGCAGCACGCGCCGGACGAGGCCGGGGCGCATCAGCGAACTCAGCGGGTCGATCAGGCCGGCCACACGCATGAACGCCGCGGTGATCGACGGGTCCTTGGTTGCCGCGTACTGCACCCGCGCCATGTACGCGTTGCCTATGCGCACCATCGCCGACCGTTTGCCGGGTACACCTGGGAAGTCGAGGTCGCCGCTGGTGGAGATCTGCCACGGCGTGTCCACGACGCGGCCGATGTCGCGCAGGAACCCGCGCGGCTCGGGCGGCGCGCCGCGGAGCAGCCACTTGCGCAGCGTCATCGCCTCGATGGCGGCGACCGTCATGCCCTGGCCGTAGACCGGGTTGAAGCTGCAAACCGCGTCGCCGAGCACGAGTAGGCGCTCCGGGAAGCGGGACAGCCGCTCGTACCGGCGCCGCAGGCTCGCCGGGAAGGTGAACGTCACGGGTTCGGTCAGCGGCTCGGCGTCGCGTAGCCCGTCGTACACGTCCGGCACCGGCAGCGAACGGGCGAAGGCCAGGAAGCCGTCGGGGTCCGACGGCGGGTGGTCGCCAAGAATCCCGGTCAGCGACACGATGCACTCATGCTCGCCGACCTGCCCGAAGAATGCCCCGCGCGGGTGCGCTGGCGACGCGACCGGGTTGATGGACTGGGTCCCGTCGAACATCTCCGGCCGCTTGCGGTACAGCCGGGTGGTGTACGCCAAGCCGATCTTCATACGTTCCTCGACCGGCCGTTGGTAGCCCAACTGCTCCAGCCACACCGGCAGGCGGGAGCCGCGCCCGGTGGCATCGATGACGAGGTCCGCGTCGAGAACGCTCTCCGTCCCCGTCACCACGTCGCGCAGCGCCACCGCGGTGACGCGCCGGTTGTCGGCGGTGGCCCGCAGGCCGGTCAACTCGGTGCCCTGCCGGTACGTCACGTTGGGCAGCGCAGCGACCCGGGAACGCAGATACTCCTCGAGAACCGGCCGCTGAGCGGTGATCGACAGCAGGCCGCTACGGGCCGGTTGAACGCGCCGACCGTCGAAGAACCAGCGCATCTCACCGAGATCACCCACCGGCACGCCACGGCTCTGCAGGTCGGTCCGCAGGCCCGGGAAGAGCTCGGTCAGGATCAGGTATCCGCGTCCGTGCAGTCCGTGCGCGTGGGCGGTGTGCGGTGTGCCGCGCCGGGGAACGTCGATGCCGAGCACCTCGTCGCGATCGACGACGACCACCTCGCGATAGTGGTCGGACAGAACACGCGCCGCGAGGGTCCCGGCCACGCTGCCGCCCACGACGACAGCGCGTTGCCCGACGACGACATCCGGCCTCCCCGCCGGTACCGTCTCGGCGTCGACCTTGCGGGCGGAGAGCAGAACGCGGGCGATGAAGCCGGGCTTCATCAGCGCGCTCGGCGGGTCGACCAGGCCGGCCACCCGGAAGAACGCGCGGGTGAAGGCGCCGTCGCGCTGGGCCGCGGTGTGCAGCCGGGCGAGGAACGCGCCGCCCACCTTGACCTTGGCCGTACGCTTCCCCTCGATCGCGGGCAATGCCAGGTCACCGCCGACGGAGGTCTCCCACGGCACGTCAACGATGCGACCCACGGCCCGGAAGAACTCCCGCGGACGGGCGGGACCGCGGCTCAGGTGCTTGGCCAGCGCGTCCGCCTCCATCGCGGCCACCGTCATCCCCTGGCCGTACACCGGGTTGAACGCGCACACGCCGTCGCCGACGACCAGCAGACCGTCCGGGAAGCGGGTCAGCTTCTCGTACCGGCGTCGGACGCTGGCCGGCACGCGGAACATCGCGGGCTCGGTGAGCGGCTCCGCGGTGCGAATCGCCTCGTAGATCTCCGGTGCGTCAAGCGATCGGGCGAACTCCAGGAACCCCTCGCGGTCCATCGGCGGGTGGTCGCCGAGCAGCCCGGTAAGGGACAGCAGGGCCACGTTGTCGGGGAACTTGCCGAAAAAGGCTCCACGCATGTTGCCCGGGTGCGGCACCGAGTTGATCGCCAGATCGGTGCCGAACGGGTCTGTGCGCAACCGGAAGTACTGCGACACATAGGCCAGGTCGATTCGCACCTTGTCCTCTGCCGGCCGCTGGTAGCCGAACTGCTCCAGCCACGCCGGGGTGCGGCTGCCGCGGCCGGTCGCGTCGACCACCAGGTCGGCATCGATCGTCTCGGGCGTCGCCCCTGGTTCGTCTCCGACGACCCGCACGCCGATGACCCGGCTGTGGTCGGCCGTCGTCGCCAGACCTTGCACAACGGTGCGCTCCCGCATGACCACTTCAGGCATGTCGACCACCCGCCGGCGCACATAGGCCTCCAGCGTCGGCCGGTTGGCCGAGACGCTACTCAGGCCCGAGTGCGACTGTTGCAGCGCGCGACCGCGGAAGTACCAGCGCAGATCCCCCGACAGGTCGCCGCTGAGCACGCCGTCGGCGGTCAGGTCGGCCTGCATACCGGGGAAGAGCCGCTCCATCACCTCCTGTCCTCGGGCCAGCAGAGCGTGCGCGTGGTGCCCTTGCGGCACACCCGCACGCGGGCCGGTCACGCCGACGACGGTGTTGCGCTCGACGACCACGACCTGGGCATACCGGTCCGCCAGCACCCGGGCCGTCACAAGGCCCGCCATTCCGGCACCGAGCACGACCGCCCGGCTGCCGAGTCTCTCACTCATCGATGCACCTCCATCAAGCCTTCGCGGGTGTGGGCCGCCTCGGTGCGGCCACGGATCAGGTCCGCCGCCCGCTCCGCGACCGCTACGGTCGGGGCGTTGGTGTTGCCCCTCGGCACAAGCGGCAGCACGGACGCGTCCACCACGCGCAGGCCGTCCACCCCGTGCACCCTCAGATCCGGGTCCAGCACGGGACCGATCGCGCAGGTGCCGGCCGGGTGGAAGACCGACTGGGTGTGTGCCCGCAGGAATGCATGCAGGTCCGCCTCGTCGGTCGAAGCCGGATATGCGTACGGGCGCACGGTGTACGGCGCCAGCGATGGCTGCCCGGCCAGCTCCATGGCGATTCGCAGGCCGGCTGTCATCGTCCGCAGGTCCGCAGGGTCCTCGTAGTACTGGTGCCGGATGCGCGGCTTGGCTGTCGGGTCGTCGGAGGCGAGGCTGACCTCGCCGCGGCTGGCCGGCCGCAACACGCAGGGCCCGAAGGAAATGCCGTGCTCGGCCGACTCGCCGAGGGCGCACTCGACAAACATCACCGGCAGCACGTGGTACTGCACGTCGGGGGCCGCCAGGTCGCTCTGGGTACGCACGAAGCCACCGGCTTCCGGCACGTTGGACGACAGCGGTCCGCTGCCGTCAGCCTCGAACTGGCGAACGTTCCTTTCCTCACCGGCGGACAGCAGGCTGACCGGCTCGTCGTGTGTGAAGACCAGGTATACGGCGGGATGGTCCTGCAGGTTGCGGCCGACCTCGGGCAGGTCGACGAGGACCGGCACGCCCACCGCCGAGAGGCGTTCGGCCGGACCGATTCCGGACAGCATGAGCAGCTGCGGGGAGTTGTACGCCCCGGCGGCCACGATGACCTCGCGCTGCGCCCGGATGTCGACCACCTCGTCGTACCGCTGGACCCGTACCCCGCAAGCCCGCCCGCCCTCGACGAGAACGCGGTGTGCGTGGGTGCGGGTGCGCACGGTCAGGTTGGGTCGAGCAGCCGACGGATGCAGGTATGCCGCCGCGGCGCTGCACCGCCGCCCGTTGCGCTGGTTCACCTGATAGAAGCCGAAACCGTCCTGGCTCGGGCCGTTGAAGTCGTCGTTGGCCGGAAACCCGGCCTCCACCGCGGCACGCACGAACGCGGCCGCCATCGGGTTGCGCGAACGGCTCTCGGCGACCGGCAGCGGGCCGCCGGTCCCGTGGTAAGCCGAGGCGCCTCGCTCGTTGTCCTCGCAGCCGACGAAGTACGGCAGCATGGTCTCGTAGGTCCAGCCGGGCTGACCCCACTCGTCGAAGTCGCGGGCGTTGCCCCGGATGTGCACCATGCCGTTCAGCGCGCTGGTACCGCCGAGCACACGTCCCCGCGGCAGATAGAGCCGGCGCCCGCCGAGCCGTGGCTCCTCGTTGCTGTTGTAGTCCCAGTCGTACTGTGAGCGCAGCAGCTTGCCGCCCGCCGCCGGGATGCGGATGTTGTCCGAGTCGTCAGCAGGTCCGGCCTCGAGCAGGCACACCGTCACGTCAGGGTCCTCGCTCAGCCGCGCCGCGAGCACGCAGCCGGCGGTGCCGGCGCCGACAATGACGTAGTCGTAGGACTCCATCACGAGTGACTGGCGGGTCGGCGGCGCAGCACGTCGGCCAGCGCCTGCGCGGCGCGGTCGACCTCGGGCCGGGAGATGACCAGCGGCGGGGCCATGACGAGGGTGTTGCCGTACTCCCGGGCCGCCACGCGGTGCTCGTCGCGCAGGGCGACGGTGACCCAGTCGGCCATCAACGGCTCCCGCGTGTCCCGGTCGGCCACCAGTTCCACGCCGGCGGTGGCGCCGGCTACCCGCACCTCGCCGACGTTGGGCAGGTCGGCGAGGGGGGCCAATGCCTCGCGCAGCCACGTGCCGACCGTGCGGGACCGATCCACCAGGCCCTCCTGCTCAAGCAAATCGAGGTTGGCGTGCGCGACCGCGCAGGCGGCGGCGTGGCCGGAGTAGGTGTGACCGTGGAACAGATACGTGTCGCCGCCGGCGATCGTCTCGGCGATCGCGTCGCTCATGAGCACCGCCCCCAGCGGGGCGTAGCCGCTGGTGAGGCCCTTCGCCACGGTCACCAGGTCGGCCTGCATGCCGCGCTCGGCCGAGTCGTACCAGGCGCCGGTCCGGCCGAAACCGGTGACGATCTCGTCGGCGATGAGCAGGATCCCGTGGCGCGACAGCAGCTCGCGGACCCGCGGCCAGTAGTCCGCGGGCGGTATGAGAACCCCCGCGCCGCCCATGACCGGCTCGCCGATCATCGCCGCCACGTTGCTGGGGCCGATCCGCTCGATGGTGGTAGCCAACTCCTCGATGAGGAAGTCGGTGAGGTCCCGGCCGGGACACGTGTCCGGCGCGCGGTAGCTGTGCGGGGGCGAGACCCGCGCCACGTTCGGGAACTCCGGCCCGATGCCCTCGTGAATGCCGGGGAACCCGGTCGCGGCGCCGCTGGCATAGGTGCAGCCGTGATAGGCGAAGTTCCGCGAGATGAACCAGACGCGCTCTGGCTCGCCGCGGTGGTGGTGATAGAGCCGGGCGAACTTGAAGGCCGTCTCCACGCTCTCAGAGCCGCCGTTGGTGAAGAACACCCGGTCCAGCCCGTCGGGGGCCAGGTCGACCAGCCGCTGCGCGAGCGTGATGGACTGGTCGTTGGCGAAGATGTCGAACCCGGTGTAGTACGCCAGCTTGCGCATCTGACGGGCCGCCGCGTCAGCCAGTTCCGGCCGACCGTGCCCGACCTGCGCGACCCAGTTGCCGGCACCCATGACGTCCAGCAGTTCCACACCGGACGCGTCCCACACCGTGCACCCGTCACCGCGGACGATCGTGATGCGCTTCGACCGGCCGCCGTGGTGGTGCGGATGCACCAGCACCCGCCGATCGATCTCGGCGAGCTGCGCCGCGGTCAGCATCGTGCGCGGCATCTCGTTGACGACAGACATGGCACTCTTCCCCTTACCGATATGTGCTGGCTTGCAGTGCGACAGGCGGCCCCGTGGGCGGGTCATCAGGCCGACTCGGGGCGTCCGGTTGTCGTGTCCAGACCGAGCCACATTCACGTCGTTGATGTGGAAGGGTTGATCGTCCGAAGCGTCATCAGCAACGGGATGACAGCGATTTCTCCCTGTCCGGAGTCGGGCGACGCCTTGCAAGCGTCACCCAGCCGTCATCGGTGGGCATCCTCGTGAATGCGTCGCGAGCGGCACTCTGGGAGATGAACACGGACGTTCTCGTCGGCACACTGGCAGAGTGGACGCTACTAGGACAGCAGGCTCGGTTCCCCGGGTGACGGTGGTCATCCCGACCTACAACCGGCGCGACTTGTTGCGTGAAACGCTGCGAAACCTCACCCGGCAGCGAATGCCGGCCGACGAATTCGAAGTCATCGTCGCTGACGACGGTTCGTCGGACGGTAGCCGCGCGGTGGTCGAAGAGGCGTCGCAGCAGCTGCGAATCAAATACCACTTCCAGCCCGACGAGGGCAACCGGGTGTGCCTGGCCCGCAACGCCGGCGCCCGGCTGGCCGCCGCGCCGCTGCTGGTTTTCCTCGACAGCGGTGTATACGTCGGGCCGGACTTCCTGACCGAGCACGTCGCGGCCCACGCCAAAGGCGAACGGCTGGTCGTGGTGGGCTATACCTGGGGCTACGACTTTGAAAAGGAACCTCCCCCCGGTCTGGCCGAGGCAGTGGCCGAGTCGCTGCCAGAGGACGTCGTCGCTCGGTTCCACGACTCGCCGGCCTTCTTCGATGCCCGGCACGCGGCGTTCGTCAAGACCGACTTCGACCTCAGTCGGATGGTCGCACCGTGGGTCCTGCTCTGGGGGCTCAACTTCTCCATATCCGCCGAGGACTACTGGCGGGTGGACGGCTTCGACGAGGGCATCGTCCTCTGGGGTCTGGATGACCTGGAACTGGGCTTCCGATTGTTCAAGGCCGGCCTCGAATTCCGGCTCAGCCGCACCGCCTGGGCGGTGCACGCACCGCACGATCGGGCACCCCTGGCCGATGCGCTGGCCGGCACCATGGTGAACATGCGCCGGATGATGTCCAGGTTCCCGGAGCCGATGACCGAGCTGGCCTGGAACCTGCTGAACAACGACGATGACCTGCTGGAGGTGGATGAGAACTACCGGTTCCTGATCGGCTGTATCGATCAGGCCCGGTCCGTCGACGTGGCGGCGGAGGTCGCCGACCTGCTGCCGCAGCTACCACCCGGCCGTCTCGCGGTGTTTGGCGCGGGCCGCCGCCTGCCGGCGGAACTGGCCGGCGCGGTGACCCTGGACTTCGACGCCGACGCCGTGGCCGAGCTCGGTGCCACGTACCACGCCATCGGCATCCGCACTCCGCTGCCCGACCACGCCGTGGATGTCGTGGTCCTGACGTCGCGCCTGGCCGGACTCTGGCCGCGCTGGTCGACCGAGATCCTGGCGGAGGCTGCCCGGGTCGGCGGATCGGTACAACTTACGCCCGCGTTGATCCAAAAGACGGCCGCCATTTCTCGATAGGTTGAAGACTAGAAGTCATCGATCGATACGTGGAGGTCCTGAATGTCAACGCCACGACTCGGCAGCATTCTGCTCGGCTCGGCCGACCCGGAACGGCTGCGCACCTGGTACATCGAGGCGTTCGAAGCGCTTCAGCAACCGTCCGGCTTCCTCGACTTCGACGGGTTCGACGTGCTCGTGGACAGTCGCGACGACGTCGCGGCGACGACGGTGGAACCCGGGCGCGTCATCCTCAACTTCGAGGTCACGGATGCCCGCAAGGTGGCCGCACACCTCGACGCTATGGGCGTGTCCTGGGTCGCGCCGCTGGAGGAGCGTAAGGACGGCCTGTTCGGCACACTGCTGGACCCGGACGGCAACTACGTGCAGATCATCGAGCTCAACGCGGAGTACCTCGCCGCCGCCCGCGGTGGCTCCGGGATGCTCGCGGGTGCGGTGGCGTTCAACGGGTTCTCGGTGGACGACATCCCCCGCGCGCAGGAGTTCTACCGCGACACGCTCGGGATCCCGGTGACCGAGCAGCACGGCATGCTGCACCTGCATGTCGGCGGCAACCGGGAAATCCTGGTATACCCCAAGCCGAACCACGAGCCAGCCACGTACACGATGCTCAACTTCCCGGTCGATGACATCGACGCGGCGGTGGCGTGGCTGCGCGAGCGCGGCGTGGAGATGGAGAAGTTCGACGGCGTGGACGACGACGGTGTGTTCCGCAAGGGCGGGCCGCTGATCGCCTGGTTCCGTGACCCGGCCGGCAACATCATGTCGGTCATCAAAGAGTGAAACCCGCCCGTGGGTGAGTGACGCAGCAAGGTGCGGCTGAGCCGCGCGGAGGAAGGTGAAGCAGCGCTCCGGCCGGCGTGAGAATTCGGATACCGGCCGGTTCGCGTCTCCGGACGGCGTACTCCCCGAAAGGGACTCTTACACGACATTCCCTCAACCGAGGCCTCGAGGAGGACGCGATGGAGACCACCGAGCTACCGACGCAGATCGAACTGGTTCATCGGGCGTCGCAACTGGCGCCTGTAATGACCGAGCACGCCGGCTGGAACGAGGAGAATCGCCGGGTCCATGACACGGTCGTCGAGGCGCTGACCGACGCCGGGATGTTCCGGCTCCGGGTGCCGGCGGCCAACGGCGGCTACGAGAGTGACGCGACCACCATGGTCGCGGTGGCCACCGAGCTGGCGAAGGCCGACGCCTCCGCGGCCTGGACCGTCGCGGTCAACTGGATCACCACGTGGATGGCCGCGCTGTTCCCGCCGGAGGTGCGCGACGAGGTCTTTGCCGACGCGAGCCTGCGCATGTGCGGCACCCTGAGCCCGTCGGCGACGGCCGCACCCGTCGACGGCGGTTTCCTCGTGAACGGGAAGTGGGGCTTCGTCAGCGGCGCCCCGCACAGCCAGTGGCAGGTCCTGGTGGCCATGGCCCCGGGCCCTGGGGGCGACCCGTGGCCGGTGATGGCCCTCGCCCCGCTGTCGGACCTGCTGGTCGTGGATGACTGGCACACCTCGGGCCTGCGCGGATCGGGCAGCGTCACCACGGTGGCGGACAACGTGTTCGTCCCGGCCGTGAGGGTTGTGCCGCTGGTATCCGCGCTTCCCGACGGCTACGCGTCGGGCCGCACCGGCATCTACGGCGCTCCGCTCGTGGCGACCGCGGCTGCCTCAGTGACCGGCCTCGCCGTCGGAATGGCCCGGGCGGCCATCGACCAGTTCCGCCAGCGGATGCAGGAGCGGGGCATCACGTACACCTCGTACGCCTCCCAGGCGGCCGCGCCGGTGACCCACCTCAAGCTCGCCGACGCCGTGGTGCGTGCCGACGAGGCCGAGTTCCACGCGCAGCGGCTGGCCCGGCAAACGGACACCAAGAACGCCGCTGCGGACCCCTGGACGATCGAGGACCGTGCCCGTGCCCGGGTCGACATGGGACGTGCCTGCCGCCTGGCCCAAGAGTCCGTGAACATCCTGCGCCGAGCCAGCGGCGGCTCCTCCATCTATACGAACGTGCCGATCCAGCAGATCGCCCGTGACATCGATGCGATGAACATGCACGCCCTGATGCAGCCCGAGACCAACCTCGAGCTGTACGGCCGCGTGCTGAGCGGGCTCGAACCGGACACCCTGTATCTGTAGGCGGAATGGGATTCGGGCTCCTCGGCTGACGGTCGAGGAGCCCGAATCTATGCACCCGAGGCGGCACTGGGGACAGCATTGAGCCGCTCCGCGGAGAAACACACGGAGCGGCCCGGTCGAGCGGTTACTTGATCGCCAGCGGGTTGATCGGCGACGCCACCGCCCGGCTCACCTTCAGCGGAGGTGCCGCGAAGAAAAACTCCCAGACACCGTCGTCCTCGCAGTCGGCCGCGAGTTCCTCGAAGTCCAAGATCTCCCCGAGCGTCATGCCCATGTCCCGGATGAGAACCATGTGGACGGTCAACAGCGCGTCAGGGTTCTCGCCCGGAAGCACCTCGATGGCCCAGTTGTCCGAGCAGACCGCGGCGACGTCGCGGTCGCGCAGCCAGGCGCAGCACGCCTGGCCGAGGCCGGGCTCACCGGCCATGAACGCGTTCCGGTCGCCGTCGCGCAGGAACTTGCGGCGCCAGCCGGTGCGGAACAACAGGATGTCGCCCGGGCCGACCTCGACACCGCCCTGCCGCGCGGCCGCCTCGTCGAGATCCTCGGGAGTGATGACGGTGCCGCTTTCCAGCCAGTCGACGCCCTTCAGCGCCGCGATGTCCAGCAGCACGCCACGGCCGGCAATTCCCGCGCTCTGCTGGTCGATTGCGCAGTGCGCGGCGCCTCTGACTGTCACACCGCCGGCCGGGAAGCCGTTGTACATCCGGTCGTCGTAATACACGTGCGACAGCGCGTCCCACTGCGATGAACCCTGCAACGCCATGAAGATGTAGTCGTCGGCGAACCGGAACCCGCCCGGGAACACCTGCTCGGCGCCGGTCTCCGACATCAGGTGGACGGGATTGATCCGTCCTCCACCCGGCTGCGGGCCGTTCCCGTCGAGCGGGATGCCAAGGTCGAACACCTTGCCCCGCCGGATTAGGCCGGCCGCTGCCACCAGCCGCTCCGGCGTGATCAGGTTGGTGGTGCCGCGCTGGTCGTCCGGGCCCCAGCGGCCCCAGTTGCTCAGCCGCGCGCCGAGCGCCCGGAAGTCCTCTACCGCAGCCGGCTGCTGGCTCATGTCATTCCTTGATCAGTCGGCGGAACGCCCGGACGTCCTCGATGAACAGGTCCGGCTCCTCCAGCGCGGCGAAGTTGCCGCCCCGGTCGAACTCGTTCCAGTGCACGATCGACGGGAAGTCCCGATCGGCGAAGCGCCGGATCGGCACGAACGGTGCGTGCGGGAACACCGCCACACCGAGCGGTGCCTTGATCGCCGGGTACCGGCCCGTGGACACGTTGATCGGCAGGTTCTCGGCGATCTCGTAGTAGAACTGGGCGGAGGAGCCAGCCGTACCGGTGAACCAGTAGATGCTTGCGATGGCCAGGAGGCGGTCGCGGTTCACCGCGTCCTCAGGAACGCTCGCCGAGTCCGTCCAGTCCTTGTACTTTTCCACGATCCAGGCAAGCTGCCCGACCGGCGAGTCGGCCAGCGCGTACGCCACCGTGTGCGGCCGGGTCGCCTGGAGCTTCATCGATCCGGCGAGCTCCCGGACGAACCGGGCCGACCGCGCCAGCCGGGCCCGGTCCTCGTCGTCGAGGGTGTCGAGCTCTCCCGGATCGCCGCTGGGCGGGGTAGGCAGCGTGTTGAGGTGCACCCCGGCCACGTGCTCCTCGTCCACGCCGGCGAGAGTGAGCGACACACCGGTGCCGAAGTCGGCGGCCTGAGCCAGGTAGCGGTCGTATCCGAGCCGGCGCATCAGCTCCGCCCACGCCTGGGCTGTGCGCAGGTTGTTCCAGCCGACGTTCGGGTTGGGCCCGGAGAAGCCGAACCCAGGCAACGAGGGAATCACGAGGTGGAACGCGTCCGCCGGGTCGCCGCCGTGGGCCCGGGGATCGGTCAGCGGTCCGATGACGTCCAGGAACTCCACGACCGAGCCGGGCCAACCGTGCGTCATGATCATCGGCATCGCGCCCGGCTCAGGCGAACGCACGTGCATGAAGTAGATGGTCGTACCGTCGAAGTCAGCGGTGTACTGGGGGTACCCGTTCAAGGAGGCCTCGACGGCACGCCAGTCGAAGTCGGTGCGCCAGTAATCGACCAGGTTCTTGAGGTAGCTCGTCGGCACGCCACGCTCCCAGCCGACGTCTGGCAGCTTCTCCGGCCAACGGGCCTCAGCCAACCGGCGACTGAGATCGTTCAGCTGCACCTCGGGTATCTGTACGCGAAATGGCTGCATACAGTAATGATCGGCGCGCCACCCAGCAAGGTGCATCTCTTCCCTTGCCGTTGCCCGCGTCGGCGCACCGACCCAGCTCAGCGCGAGCGGACATTCCCTTGACCAACTCACGACGAAAACTCGCCGCTGCTGTCCATCGGCGACCTCGCCGGCCGTCGTACCGTAAGAGATGGATGCCGGGAGGAGAACCGATGAAATATCTCATGCTGGTCTGTGTCGACGAGTCGCTGGTCCTGCCGCCGGATGATGCGGCGGTATTCGATTGTCCCGGCGAGTGGGCGGAGGAGGCCGGACGCAACGTCTGGCTGTCCGGCAGTCAGTTACAGGGGGTCAGCGATGCCACCACGGTACGGGTCCGCGACAGCGAGGTGCTGATAGCGGACGGCCCGTTCACCGAGACCAAGGAGCAGATCGCCGGCTTCGACATCATCGAGTGTGCCGACCTCGACGAGGCGATCGAGGTGGCGTCCAAGCACCCGGTCGCCCGGCACGGCGTGCTGGAGCTGCGGCCCTTCCGGCAGGGGTGAGCGGGGCCCTCAACCGCGCCGCGGTTGAGGGCCCCGCTCAGGCAGCGCCCCGACTCGTCACGGGTCGGTCGCGCTCATGCTCGACACGTCCCCGCCTTCCCGCGCCTACCGGTAGGCCTGGGCCTGAAGGCTGAACAGATCGGCGTAAAGCTCGCCGCGTCGCATCAGCTCATCGTGACTGCCGGCCTCGACCACCCGGCCGTCGCGCAACACGATGATCAGATCCGCCATGCGCACCGTCGAGAAACGGTGCGAAACGAACAGGGTGATGGCCCCGGTACTGGCCCGCAGCTGCGCGGCCTGCCGGGCGTACGACTCGAACAACCGATCCTCGGCCAGCGGATCCAGGGCCGACGTGGGCTCGTCGAGCACCAGCAACAACGGCTCCTCGCGCATAAGCGCCCGGCCCAGCGCGAGCTTCTGCCACTGACCACCGGAGAGCTCGGCACCCTCGGTGTAGCTCTTGCCAAGCTGGGTGCGCAGTCCGTGCTCCAGCCGCTCCAGGACGTCGCTGCCCTGCGCCCGATCCAACGCGTCGATGACCGCGCCGTCGTCTCCCATCCGGCTCACGTCGCCGAGACCGACCACCTGGCCCGCGAGCAGTTCGAAGCGGACGAAGTCCTGGAAGGCCGCCGACAGATACCTGCGCCATGACTCGGCCGGAATCCGACGCAGGTCCGTGCCATCGACCAGAATCTGCCCGCTGGTCGGCCGGTACAGGCCGCAGAGCAGCTTGACCAGGGTGGTCTTGCCGGCGCCGTTCTCGCCGACGATGGCCACGCTGGCCCCGGCCGGCAGGCTCAACGACACGCCGCTCAGCACCGCTTCGCTGGTGCCCGGATAGGTGAAGTCCACGTCCCGGAGCTCGATCCCGGTGGTCAGCCGAGCCGGCGGCTCCTGGTCGACCGGCACCGGGTGGTCGACCGCGACCAGCTTCCGCACGGAATCCAGGCGGCGCAGCATGCTGCCCATCCGTTGAAGGTTGGCGAGCAGCGTGACCGCCACGGTGACCTGCTGGTTGACCTGGGTGGCGAGGACAATGACGAGAACCACGTCGCCGATCGTGCTGCGGCCGGTGATGGCCTCCCGCACGACCAGCAACACCGCGCCGACATAGGCCAGGCCGAACATCACCTGCCCGAGGGTCCGGACCGCGGAGGCCGCCCCGTACGAACGGACCAGCCCTCGGCTCGCCCGCTCCCATTCCCGCTGGTGCCGCCGGCGCAGCTCGTCGCGGAGCCGGAAGACCCGCAACTCGCCGGCGAACCGGGCCGAGGTGGACAGCCGGAACAGGTTGAGGGCGATCCGAGTCGGCTCGGCGGTTTCGGTCTTGGCCCGGTCGATCCGCGACTCGGCCCAACGCCCGCAGATCAGCGGCGGCACCGCCGCGAGCGGAAGTAGCAGCAGAATCGGGTTCAGGCCGGCCAGCAGGATCGCGGTGAATATCATCGCCAGGCTCAGGCCCAGCATCCCGAACAGCGACTCCAGTGCACCGATCAGCCCACGGCTCTCCCGGTGCAGCACCGTCAGTTCGTCGGCGTACTCGGCGCGTTCCTGGTGTTCGATCCCCTCGGAGCCGTTGGTGAGCAGGATCAGATCCCGCACCACTTCGAGCTCGGCCAGTTCGGCCAGTTCCTGGTAGAAGATGTACGAGAAGTGCGCAAAGGTAAGGCTCACGATGGCCAGGACCGCCACCGCGACGCCGTACCAGACGGCCGCGCCGGCCTGTCCGGAGATGACCGCGTCGGTCATCATTCCCAGCACCAGAGCCAGCAGCGGGCCGCTCACGGTACCGGCCACCATCAGGCCCGTCGCCGCGATGGTCTTGCGGCGGTCCGCCCGCCAGGCCATCGCCAGCAGCCGCCAGAACCCGCTCAACGTCGTTCTCATGCCACCCTCGTCGTCTCGTCGGTGAACCGGTCGGCCTGCAACCGGAACAGTCGTGCGTACTCGCCGTCCTGGGCCATCAGCTCGTCGTGGCTGCCCTGCTCAGCCACCCGGCCGCCGTCGAGTACCACGATTCGATCGGCCTGCCGCACGGTGGAGAACCGGTGCGAGATCAACAACGTTGTGGCACCCTCCGTGAGCTGGGTGAACTCCCGGAAGAAGCCGGCCTCGGCGCGGACGTCCAGGCTGGCTGTGGGCTCGTCGAGTACCAGGATCGAGGCGCCGTGGCGCAGGCCGAACAGCGCCCGAGCCAACGCGATCCGCTGCCACTGCCCCCCAGACAGGTCGGCGCCGTCCACGAGGTGCCGGGCCAACAAGGTCTCCATGCCGCGCGGCAGCGTGTCGAGCATCTCGTGTAGGTTCACCGCCTCGACCGCGGACCGGATCCCGGCCCGGTCGTCCAGGTGCTCCACCGCACCGAAGCCGACGTTGTCGGCGGCCGACACCTCGAACCGGGCGAACTCCTGGAAGGTGACCCCGAGCCGGGCCCGCCACTCGTGCAACTCGTATGAGCGGATGTCGACGCCGTCCAGCCGGATCGTGCCCGAGGTCGGCTCGTACAACCGGGCGAGCAGCTTGACCAGGGTGGTCTTGCCGGCGCCGTTCACACCGACCAGGGCCGTGCACTGACCAATCGGGATGGTGAGGTCCAGGTCCTCAAAAATCATCCGGTCGTCGCCCGGATAGTGGAAGCTCACCCGGTCGAAGTGGATCGTCCCGGTCGGCGGGGCGGGCGGCGCTGCGACGTCCCCCACAGCCTGCCCGGCGTACCGGGCGACTCCTTCGCGGAAGAGCTTGACCTTCTGGTAGGCGTGCATGCCGAGAGCGGTCTGAAGGTCCGACTCCGGCCAGTACTCGCCCAGCCGCAGCGCGCCGAGTGCCGCCTGCATGACCATCGCGAACCCGGTCAGGGTCAGCCCGGCCGTCACATCCGTCCCGGCCCGGCCCGCGAAGGCGAACACCGCGCCGGCAATGACCAGGCCAACAATCGTGACCCGGACGAACTGCCACAGATAGATCCGTCGGCGCGCCTCCCACACCAGCGCCAGCCATTCGAGGAAGCTGTGGCGCCAGAAATCCACGAAGAAGTTGTGCAGCCCGAAGACGCGCATCTCCTTGGCCGAACCCGCCGCCGTGGCCACCTCACGCAGGTAGTCGTTCCTCAGCTCCTGCGGGTCGAGCAGGAACCGCTCCTCGGCAAACTTCCGCAGGCCACCGCGCTGTCCGTAACGCTGTAGCACCACGGCAGCGGCCAGCGCCGCCGCAGCGGGCCACGACAGCACCACGCCGACCACCACGGCATACCCGACCAACTGTGTGTAGCGCCCGATCAGGGCGAGCAGGCCGGCCACGGCCTCGCCAGGGCTGAACAGCCAGTTCTCCAGCTCCCGGGCGGCCACCCGAAGGTGCTCCACCAGGCTCGGGTCCTCCAAAGGGCCGACCCCCGCAGTCCTGGTCGCGATCGACATCAGCTCGCCGCTGACCAAGCCGTCGATGCGCCGCGCCATGAGCTTGCCGAGCAGTTCCTGCACCGGCGCAACGATCTGCTGTCCGACGAACGCCGCCGCGGCCAGTAGGAAGGCGGTCACCAGGTCGTCCCACTCCGGCGATCCCAGGCCGGCGATGACCGCGGCCGGCACCTTGCCGAGCAGGATCGAGGAGGCCACCACGAACGCAGGCGGCAACAGCCCAACGACCAGGTTGACCAGCACCATGGTCACGATCATCGGGGCGCCGGCGCGACCGGCCAGCCGGGCGATCTCCAGCCGGTCCCGGGTCAGCCGGACCAGGGTTTGCAGGCGGGTCTCCGGCGTCATCGCACCCCTCCTGCGACGAGGGCGCAGCTGAGCAGGGTCCTGCGGTCGCAGTTCGCAATGATGATGCTGCACGTGTGTATGTGATGACCTGTCACCGGTCCTCCAGTTCGGAGATCGTGGGTATTCAGGAGAACGACGAACACGGAGCCCGCAAATGGACAACTGCATCCGCCCATCCTGGAGCGGACTCCGAGGCGGGCCTCCCCGTCGAAGCGCGGGAACAGGTCCGGATGGTCGAAGGGGTGGAGGCCGAGCAGGCTCAGCCGGTCGCTGATCACGGAAACGATGTTCTTCCCGATAGCGCGAACGGCGGGAACGGGGCGCATCCACGCCGAGCGCGGTATGCCCGTGACACGTCGGTGCCTCATCATGTGCCGGGCCGTACCGACGGTCCATCGTCAAACTGCACAGACGGCGGCTGCCTCCTCACCCGCCAACGCCATCAACCATGGGGCGCGATGCGCGCCGCCCGGTGCCGAACGGCGGGGCCATCGGCGGCATGCCGGCGCTCAGGGGCCCGGCGTCCACGCCCCCGTCCCGGCGCCGGTCATCTCGTCCATCCGACGGCTCAGGTAACGGCGCTCAGCCACATTGCCGGTGAGCCCGAGCGCACGCTGGTAGCTCGCGGCGGCGTCTCCCCGGCGGCCGAGGCGGCGCAGTAGGTCGGCGCGCAGCGCCGGCAACAAGTGATAGTCGCGCAGCTGGCCGGAGGCGTCCAGGTCATCGACCAGCCGCAGGGCCGCCTCCGGGCCATCGACCATGGCGACCGCGACCGCCCGGTTCAGCTCCACCACCGGTGAGGGGGTCAGCTCTGCGAGGCGTCCGTACAGGGCGACTATCCGCGCCCAGTCGGTGTCCGCGGCACAGGACGCCTCGGCGTGACAGGCCGCGATGGCGGCCTGGACCTGGTATGGGCCGATCCGCTGGCTGCCCAGCCCATCTAGTAGGCGGATCGCCTCGTCGATCTCCACCCGGTCCCAGAGCGAACGGTCCTGGTCCTCCAGGGTGATCAGGTCACCGTTGGCGTCAACCCGCGCCCGGCGCCGGGAGTGCTGCAAGAGCATGAGCGCGAGCAGCCCGGCCGCCTCGGGCTCGCCGGGCAACAACCCCACCAGCGCCCGGGTCAGCCGGATCGCGTCCATGCACAACCCGTCACGGGCCAGCTCCGCGCCGCCGGACGACGCGTAACCCTCGTTGAACAACAGGTAGAGCACCGCCAGCACCCCGGACGTACGCTCCGGCAGCAGGTTCGGCGGTGGCACCCGGAAGGGTATCGCCGCGTTGGCAATCTTCCGCTTCGCACGGACTAGGCGCTTGGCCATGGTCGGCACGGGCAGCAGGAACGCGCGGGCGATCTCCGCGGTCGTCAGGCCCGCCAAAGTACGCAGGGTGAGCGCCACCCTGGCCTCCAGTGGCAGCGCCGGATGGCAGCAGGTGAACATGAGGCGAAGACGGTCGTCCTGGATCTCTGCCCCCGCGTCGTCGGGGTCGTCTGAGTCGGTGTCAACGGCCAGGGCGGCGAGCTCCCGCAGTTTGCTGCTCTCCGTGGTGGCGCGCCGCAGTCGGTCGTAGGCCCGGTTGCGGGCCACCGTCATGAGCCAGGCGCCAGGACGGCGCGGCACCCCGGACTCGGGCCAGGTACGCAACGCCTCCACAAAGGCGTCCTGGGTGCAGTCCTCAGCCAGGTCCCAGTCACCGGTCAGCCGGATCAGCGCCGCGACGACTCGTCCCGACTCCTCCCGGAACGCACGGACGATTACCTCCTGGTCCTGCGGGCCCAAGTCGGTCGGCCGCCCCATGAAGTTCCTTCCTCCCGAACTCCCGCCATAATCATAACCGGCACGGATCCGGACAAGGCCGGTACTCCGCACCGCAGGCACCACCGGCGGGCGGGTTACCGGGAGGCCGTGGACCCGTTGTCGGTCCGCGCGGGCGAGGTCACCGAGAGCGTCGAGGGCGGGCGGATCTGGCCGATGGTGAGGACCTGATGGTCGTCGAGGAGCTGAAGCAGGAGACGGTCCCGGCTGGTGATCTGGGGATAGATGGCCAGGAGGCGATCGCGGCATGAATGGCTCACCCTGTGGAGAGAGAGTCCCGTAGGGAGTCTGGATAGGCCGATCTCGCGCATGACCTTGTCGTGGGGCCGGTTTGGGCAGGCCAGGAACCTGACAGGCCAGGTGCAGGGGACTCGTCTGGGTCCTCGCGTCGTGGACACCCCCCAACGAGCCCCCGATGCCGCACCCAACCGAGGCTCCCAACGCACAGCGTTGATGGTCGATGCGGGCGTCAGCCATCGCGGTGATGGCAGGCGACCATGCCCCCGCGTGGCGTTCAGCGCAGCCGGGTGACGATGATGCGGCCGCCCTCGTAGACGCCGCCGTCGATGGCCGACACCCGGCCGTCGGCGTATCGCAGTGGCCCCTTGATGTCCTCGGGAGCTATCCCGAAGTGCTTCGTCAGGGTGCTGTGGCCGTGCACAATCTCCGTGCCGCCCAGGCGGTCGAGCATGGTGGACACCGCAGCCTCGGCCTCCGCCGGGTTGGCGCCGCGGAACGCGCCCCGATCACTCATCTGAAACGCAAGCTCCAGCCACACGTTGGTGTCTCGCGTCTGCAGGGCGGTTCGCACGCTGGTATTGACAGCCGCCACGTCGGATCCGCGCTCCAGGTAGCGCACGGAATCGGAGTGCACGAGCAGGATGCCGTCGACGACCGCGACGGCCGGCAGAGCGGACATCCAGGCGAGGTGCTCGTCTGTCAACCGGCGCAGATCCTCGCCGCAGCCGCCGAACCTGGCCCAGCCACTGCGAAAACCGCCCGGCTCGTCCAGCCCGACGACCAGCGTGGTGCCGAAGTGATGGGCGGCGAGCAGCTGCACCTCGTGGTTGCCCAGCAGACAACGGACCTCGCCGCCCGCGGCGGCTGCTTGCGCAGCAAGGGTCCAGATGTCCTCGATGACACCGATCCCATCGGGGCCGGGGTCGACGTAATCACCGAGCAGCCACAGCCGAGCGCGACCACCACACCAACCGCCGGTCGAATCGACAAGGCCTGCCTCGACGAGGGCGCGACCAAACTCCGTCCGGTGGCCATGAATGTCCGCAGCGGCGTAGAGCGGCGCGGTAGGGTCCGTCACCGCGCCGACTCTACCGTGGCCGGTACCGCAGCGAATGCGACGATCGAGCCCGAGCGCTTCACCAGACCGAGCAGGGCGGTTGCGGTCCGGGTCGACGGAGGCGAATGTCGTATTCGCTGAGCCCGTCGAGCTTCCACAGCGGCGCGTCACGACCTAACTGCGCAGGTACGCCTTCACGGCGGGCCGGTCGGATGTCGGCGCTCTGCGCACGATGCAAGGAGCTCATGCTCGACAGGACCCGCCCTGACCGGCTTCGTGCTTAGATCCGGTCAGTGCCCAGCATCGACCGCTTCACCAGGCCAGTAGGAAGGTGAATGCGGGCAAACTACCGGAACAACTTCCGGAAGCGCGGTGTCAGGAAAACGCATTCAGTACGGACGGTCGACATTGTCACCGCGGCGTTCTCGTGGCTATTCTGTGCCGACACGGCGATCGATATCCGCCGAAAGTTCCGATGAAGCTACCGCTACGGAGAAGCGACATGACGACCGCAACAACGAGCCCGGCGTCGGCCGGGCCCCACGGCGGCGAGGTGCTCGGCCGGCTAATCCGCAACCCGGTTCTACCCGGCTTCCATCCCGACCCGTCGATCTTGCGCGTCGGCACCGATTACTACATCGCCACGTCGACCTTCGAGTGGTACCCCGGGGTGCGGCTGCATCACTCGACCGACCTGGTGCACTGGCGCCCACTCGGCGGCATCCTCACCGAACGGCGGCTTCTCGACCTCACCGGAACCGGCGACTCCAACGGCATATGGGCACCCGACCTTTCCTACGTCGATGGCGAGTTCTATCTCGTCTACGCCGACGTGGCGAGCTTCGCCAGCGGATACTGGGACCCGCAGAACTATCTGGTGACCGCGCGTGACCTGGACGGGCCATGGTCGGACCCGGTGGTACTGCACGGGCGCGGGTTCGACGCCTCGCTGTTCCACGACGAGGACGGCACGACCTGGATGCTGTCGATGACCGCCGACTGGCGGCCGGGCCGTGATCGGTTCGCGGGCATTCAGATCCAACAGTACGACCGTGCGGCCCGTCGCCTCGTCGGCACCGAGCGGATCATTTTCCCCGGCACCGCCGTCGGCGTCACCGAGGCGCCGCACGTGTACCAGAAGGACGGCTGGTACTACCTGGTGACCGCGGAGGGCGGCACGTCGTGGACGCACCAGGTGACGATGGCCCGCTCCCGCAACCTGTTCGGGCCGTACGAGGTCGATCCGGCCGGCCCGATGCTCACGTCGCACGGCCGCCCGGAGTTGGAACTCCAGAAGGCCGGCCACGGCAGCCTCGTGTCCACCCCGGATGGACGCTGGTACATGGCGCACCTGGCGGCCCGGCCGTACACCCCACTCGGTCGGTGCGTGCTCGGCCGGGAGACCGCGATCCAGGCGGTGCACTGGCCGGAGGGGGAGTGGCCGCGCATCGAGGGCGGCATACCGGCGATGGTCGTGCCGGTGCCGGGCGAAGCCGAGCCGCAGGAGGCCCCGACGGAGGAGTGGGACGACTTCACCGAGCCGGCACTCGGCCCGGAATGGTCGACACTGCGTCGTCCCGCCACCCCGGACTGGGTGGATCTCACCTCGCGACCCTCGTTCCTGCGCGTATTCGGGGGACAGTCGCCGGTCAGTCGGCGGCGTCCGAGCCTGGTCGCGCGCCGGGTGACCGCTATGCAGTGCGAGCTGACCGCGCACATGCACTTCACGCCCGCCAACTACCGCCAGCTCGCCGGCGTCACCGCCTACTACAACACCCGCAACTGGCACTACGCCTACGTGACCGCCGACGACGACGGGCAACCGGTGCTTGAGGTGCTGTCGTGCGACAGCGGCCGACGTGTCACGCACGACGCCTGCCGCGTCGAACTACCGGAGACCGGCGAAATCACGCTACGGGTCACCTTCGACGGTCCGCGGGTCACATTCGCCTACCAGCTCGCCGGGACGGAGCGCTGGGTCGACCTGCCGGCAGAGTTGGACGCCACCATCCTGTCCGACGAATACGCGGCGACCATCGTGGATGGCGAGCCCGAGGGTTGGGGCTTCACCGGCGCGTTCGTCGGTCTGTGGGTTCAGGACCTGGGTGCCGAGGGCGGGTACGCGGACTTCGACTGGGCGTCGTACCGCCCCGGGTGAGAGGCGACACACGCGGGCGGCAGAGTGCGGCCGAGCGTGCGCGCCGTCCCGGCGCCGCGCTCGGCCGCGCCATGCGGTGCGTCCCGCCGCGTGCCCACAGGGGCTTATGCGGTGGCCCGGCGCGTGGAAAGCTAGTCGACGTACGTCGATTCGCTGAACGGGGGATCACCGTGACGACGCAGGTATCCAGGGCCGCCACCGTACCGGGTCCGACCGGCCATCCGCTCCTCGGCATGTTGCCGGCGCTCCGCGACGACCTGCTGGGATCGATACTGAACGGCTTCCACGAGCACGGCGACGTGGTGGCCTACCACGTGGGACTGCCACGGGGCCCTCGCGCGGTGAGCGCGGACGTGGTCAACGTGCACCATCCCGACGGCATCCACCAGGTGCTGACCACCCCGCAGGTCTTCAGTCGCCGCGCGAGCGCGTACGAGATCCTTCGGGAATTCATCGGTGAGGGCCTGCTGACCAGCGAGGGAGACCGGTGGCTGCGGCAGCGGCGGACGTTGCAACCGCTGTTCACGCCGCACCGGGTGGGCCGCTACGTCGAGCTGATGGCCGACGAGGCGGCGCGGGTCGTCGACGACATGGCCCTCACCACGGGATCCGTCGTCGACCTGTACCAGCTCACGCAGCGCTACGCCATGCGGGTGGTCGGCCGGGCGCTGTTCGGTGACGACATCGACGACGTCGTTCCCCGTCTGCAGGAGCTCATGCCGATCCTGGGCGACCTCGCTCTCGCGCGCGCCCTGCAGGTGGTCAAGCTGCCGCTGAGCTGGCCCACGCCGCGGTCACGCCGGATCGCGGGGGTCCGCGCCACCCAGTACGAGATCGTCGACCGCATCATCGCCGAGCGCCAGAGCCGAACGGGCGGCGACGAGCACGAGGACATGCTCGGCCGGCTTTTCGCCGCCCGCGATCCGGAGACCGGGCAGGCGCTGTCCGTGGCGGACATCCGGGATCAGGTCCTGGTGTTCCTGCTCGCCGGGCACGAGACCACCTCGGCCGGGCTGGCCTTCACCATGCATCTGCTGGGCCGCCATCCCGAGGTGCAGGAACGGGTCGCGGCCGAGAGCGGCACCGGCGACAGCGAGTTGGTGCGCGCCGCGGTCATGGAAGGCATGCGACTGTACCCGCCCGTCTACAGCATGGAGCGGATGTCCGAGTCCGATATCACCATCTCGGGCTACCGAATCCCGGCCAACACCAAGGTGATCGTCGCTCCGTGGGTCACGCACCGGCATCCGCAGTTCTGGCCCGACCCGGAGCGCTTCGACCCTGACCGGTTTATCGGTCGCCAGGAGCGCCCGCGTTACGCGTACTTTCCGTTCGGTGGCGGGCCGCGTAGCTGCATTGGGGAACACTTCGCGCTGCTGGAGATGACAGTACTGCTGAGTGCGTTGCTCGCCCGCTACCGCATCGACACCCGCACCGAGCGGCTGGCCGTCGTACCGAGGGTCACCTTGCGGCCGGCCGGCGAGGTTCGGGCCACGCTGACCGTCCGGTGAGCCGGGCCGCCGTCGGCCGCTAGGTGGTGTGGCCCCGATCGTCCGTCGTGACCGGCAGCGGCTCGACGGCAGCCGGAACGGCAACCGCTGGGGCGGAGTGCGGGCCGGCGGCGCGCCGTCGGGATCTGGACCCGGCGAACCGGCGCATCATCGGCCGTTCCACGCCGGAGTGCAGCACCCATGCCAGGCCGATCGTGACCAGGTAGGCGCCGACCATGACGGCCAGCGCCGCGGTGACGCCGAAGCCGTCCGGGGAGATGTTGCTGGCGCCGTACAACACCAGGATGTGAATGAGGTAGAAGGCGAAGGACGTGTCGCCCAGCCAGCCGGCGACCCGCCCGCGCAGCGGTGAGCGGTGCCCCTCGACGTCCGCTTGCGCCGCGGCGGCCACCAGCAACGACAGCGGGATGACCATCGCCGCGACCACCGAGTAGAGCAGCGGCACGACCTGGGAGATGCCGTAGAAGGCCAGCGTGATCAGGGCGGCGGCGGGCAGGCCCAGCGTGAACCACCTGCCCCGCATGACGAGCAGGGCGATGACGATCCCGAGGACGAAGTCCAACATCCGGATCAACGGAAACTGCTGCACGAACCAGAACTGCGGAAACGCGGCGTCCGCGTAGGTGTACGTCGGCTCGGCCGGAAGGAACGCCGTGGAGAAGGCGGGCGCGGCCAGCATCGCGGCGACGATGCCACCGGCGATCGACCAGAGCCAGGCAGCGGAGAGCCGCCGGAACCCTGCGAGCAGCCACGGGAACGACGCGTAGAAGAAGATCTCACAGCTCAGCGACCAGCTCGGTGGATTGATTCCGTTGAAGATGAACTCGTTCGGAATCCAGCTCTGCACCAGCGTGAGATTCGCCAGTGTCGGCCACAGCGGCGCGCCCCCGCGGGCCAGGATCATGAGCACGATGACCGCGGCGCAGACGACCAGGTGGTTCGGCAGGATCCGGGCGGCCCGGCGACGCCAGAACCGGCGTTTCGGCTCGTGGTCGGCGGCCGACCAGGTCAGCACGAAACCGCTGAGGATGAAGAAGAAGCCGAGGGCCGCAGATCCGGTACGGCTGACCGCGGCGTACCACCAGTCGTCGATCCGCTCGTCGGCGAAGAAGCCGAACAACGTCGTGTGGGAGACGAAGACCGTGATGGCCGCGACCCCCCTCAACCCGTTGAGCGTCGGCAACTGCCGGGCCATGCGTCCCGCCTGCGCTGTCATCGGCGGCCACCCTCCGTGGTCTCGGACAACTCCTGTCGACGTACCGGCCGGCGCGTCCGGAACGCCTGCTCCGTGATGTCGGCGGCGCGCCGTACCCCGTCCGACTCCGCGATCCGGCGCTGGTAGTGCTGCGCCTTCGTCCGGTAGGCGGGGTCACCGCTCACCTTGTCGACGGCGGCCCGCAGCCGCGCCGCAGTCACCCGGTGCACCGGGATGAATTCGCCCACGCCGAGGTACCTGAGTCGGGCCGCCACGCCCGGCTGGTCGTTGCCCACCGGCAACGCGACCATCGGTACGCCATGAGCCAGCGACTCCAGAGCGGTGTTGATTCCGGCGTGCGTGATGACGAGAGACGCCCGCGCCAGCAGGTCGAGCTGTGGCGCGTACCGGACCACGATCGGGTTGCCGGCGAGGCCGGTCGGGGGCTCGATGTCGGTGCTGCCCAGCGAGATGACCAGCTGCGCGTCGCGTCCGGCACACGCCTCGGCGATCGCCGGGAAGATGCCGGGGAGGCGGTTCTGGAGGGTGCCCATCGACGCGTAGATCAACGGGCGGTCGTCGAGCTTGTCCCACGGAAACGAGACCGGCTCGGTGCTGTCCTCGTCGTGGAAAGGCCCGGTGTAGTGGAACCAGTCCGGCAGCCGGGTGCGCGGGAAGTCGAAGAAGGGCGGCTGCTGGGTGATCTGGGCGAGGTCCGAACCGTCGTTCACGCCCTTGACCGGCGGCAGGCCCCAGGCGACGCGACGTTCGTTGATCCGGTGCAGCACCGGCCGGATGACCCAGGCGATGACCTGGTCGCCCAGCATGTTGCGCACCCGCGCGAGCGGCGAAGGGTGGTACGGCCACGCCGTCATGAACGGCGGTACCCCCGGCTCGGTGTTCAGGGCCAGCGCGTTGCACACGTTCACCACCGGAATGTCGAGGTGCTCGGCGACCGAGTTGCCTGCCCCGTAGACCTGGTCCACCAGCAGTGCGTCCATGCCGTGCTTCTCCACCAGGACCGGCAGGTCCCGCAGGAGGACCTCGACCTCGCGCACATACCCGCGGACGATGAAGCGGATCGCGGCCAGGCCGGTCAGCCGGCCCTGCTCCGCGGAGAAGCGGGCCAGCGAGCCGACCGGAAACTCGCGCTCGCCGAACGGGGCGAAGGGGAACATGGCCGTGAACGACTTCGTGCCGGCGTCCGGCAGGGAGACCAGGGTGACCCGGTGACCGCGGCGAAGCAGTTCTCGGCCCAGCGTGGCCATGGGGCTGAGCTGACCGGTGTAGTCGGGCACCACCAGTCCGATGTGGAACGTCTTCGAGGCAGGCACGTGTCGCTCCTTACGGGATTCAGACCACCGTCTTGAGGCAGGACGGATGCACCGAGAACTCGGCCGGGGTGAATCCGACCAACTCGCCGTCGACCTCCACGGGCAACGGGCTGTCTGCGTCGATGCGCACGCGGCGAACCTCCTGACGGTGGATCGCCGGGTGCCCCGCGGCGGCACCGCGGAACACCTGCCACATGAGCCCGACGACGCCCAGGCGGCCGACGCCGGCCACCCGCACCGCGTCCAGACGACCCGCCTGCGGCGGCTGCGCGTGACCGAACGTCAGCCCGCCGGCGAAGTACGGCACCTTGAGCACGGCGAGATTGGTGATGACCTGGTCGGACGGTTCGCCGTCGAGTTCCAGCCGCACGGCGACGGGCCGCCAGCCGGTGAGCGTCCGGACGCTGGACGCCGTCTCGGCGAGTTGGAGGCTGAGCCGCTTGAGCACCCGGTTGACCGGAGTCTTCTCGGTGAACCGCTGACCGATCACGCTGATCAGCCCGACCGTGCAGCTGACGAGGAAATACCTGTGGTCCCGGGTGCCGTCGGGCCGGGTGAAGGTCACCGTACCCACGTCGGTTTCCCGGTCCCGGGTGCGGTCGAGCAGGCCACCGAGGTTGCTGACGGGCCGCTGGCCGCGAGCGAAGTCGTTGCAGGTGCCGGCCGGCACGTACGCCAGCCGCACCTTCTCCCCACCCGCCGTCAGGATCCCGTTGGCGACCTCGGAGAGCGTGCCGTCGCCGCCAACCGCCACCACCGTGGCGTACCCGTCCTCGACTGCCTGCCGCCCGAGGGCGACGCCGTGTCCGGGGTGGCGGGTGAACCAGCACTGCGCTTCGGGGAGTTCCGCGGCGAGCCGCCGCGCGATCGTGCGCCTGCGCCGGACACCCGACGCGGGGTTGACGATGCAGACGACCCGGTCGTGCTCACCGGCCATGCGAATGCTCCATCTCCAGCTCCGCCAGGCTGCGGCTCAGTGCCTCCGCGAAGCCGAACCGGGGGGAGTAGCCGATCGACCGGATCCGACCGACGTCGTACCGCATCCCCCCGGCGACGGACCGCACCGCGTAGCGGGTGATCAACGGCCGCCCGGAGCCGGTGCCGATGCCGGCCAGCCCGGCCAGTTCGGACAGCGCTCCGGCGGCCAGTGCCGCGCCGAACGGGATGGAGAAGGTCGGCGGCCGTGCCCCGATCCGCTCGGCCACCGCGGCGAACAACTGCCCCAGGGTCAGACCGTAGGAGTCACCCACGATGAACCGGCCACCCGCGCCGCCGGGGGTGGTGCCGGCCAGCACGATCGCGTCGGCCAGGTTCACGCTGTAGGTCAGCTCGATCGGGGGTGCGCCGCGATCGAACTGAACGAGCTTGTCGTCGCGCAGACCACGCACCAACTCGGGCAGGAGATTGCGGTCGCCGGGGCCGAACACCCAGGTCGGGTACACCACCGTGACGTCCAGACCGTTGCCGTGGTACGACCACGCCAGGTCCTCCCCGGCCGCCTTCGACCGGGGGTACGGATATCGCGGTACCCGCCGCGGCGACGCCTCGTCGATGACCTTCGCCGCATCGAAACCGAAGACGTCGACAGTGCTCAGGTAGACGAATCGGGAGACACCGCAGCGCCGCGCCTCGTCCAACATCGCGCGGGTGCCGTCCTGGTTCACCCGCCAGATACGACGGCCGGGCCGCCAGTCGGTCAGATCGGCGCCCGCGTGCACCACGAGTTCCACACCTGTGCAGGAGCCGCGCAGCGACTCCGGATCGGTCAGGTCACCGACGTGCGCCGCGTACGTCGCGTCCGGTACGGGCGCCCGCACCAGCCCCCGTACCGACCAGCCCTTGTCCCGAAGCGCGGCGGCGACCGCCCGGCCGACACAGCCGGTGACCCCCGTGACCAGCGCGACTCCCGACCCCATCAGACGCCTTCCGCCAGCAGGGCACGCAGGTCGGCCAGTAACGACCCGGCCGGGTCGAGTGCCCGCATGCGCAGCAGCAGGTCCCGCAGTTGCCGGCGATCGCCCGACTCGTCGACCAGCAGCAGCTCCGCGCCGGCGACGAGCTGCCCCACGTGGATGGGGCGCAGACCGCGCTCCGACAGCGCCTCGGCGCAGCGGTCAGCGTCGGCGGGGTCGACCGCGTACAGCAGCTCGAACTCGCCCCACTCCGCAGCAGCCGAACACCACCGCGGCAGGTGCGTCGACTCGGCGATGGCGGAGACGACCGGCGCGTACACCTCGTCGCGCAGCACCACCTCGACCCCCAGACCGTTGAGCTCGGCGAGGCTGACCGCTGCGCTCAACAACCCGTCACTGGTGTCGATGCACGCCCGGCCGTACCGGCGTAGGGGTTCGGCCGCGGCCACCCGCGCCTGCGGCAACCACGGCTCGCCTGCCGCCGCACCGCCCAGGGCCAGGGCACGGAACCCGGCCGCGTTGCCGGCGCCGATCGGGCCGGTCACGTACAGCGCGTCGCCGGGCCGAGCGCCGACCCGGCTCAGCACCGATCCGCGCGGGACGGTTCCGATGGCGCACGAGGTGAAGCTCTCCTCATCGGCCCAGTTGGTGTCGCCACCCACGATGTGACAGCCGTACCGTTGCGCGGCGTCGGACGCGCCGCGCCCGAACTCGCGGGCGTCGTCAAGGGTCCACTTGTCGCGGCGCAGCGAGCAGGAAACCAGAACGGCGACCGGGTCGGCGGCCACCGCGGCGAGGTCACTGACGCTGACGGTGGTGGTCAGCCACCCCTTCGCGTACGGCGTGCTGACGGTGGCGAGTTCGGCTCCGTTGTTCAACGTGTCGACCGTCATCGCCAGGAGCCCGGCGGCACCCAGATCGAGTAGTTCGGCATCGGCCTCGA
This sequence comes from Verrucosispora sp. ts21, assembly GCF_002879555.1. Classification (NCBI taxonomy): domain Bacteria; kingdom Bacillati; phylum Actinomycetota; class Actinomycetes; order Micromonosporales; family Micromonosporaceae; genus Micromonospora; species Verrucosispora sp. ts21. Next base: position 44,426 of record NZ_PNOZ01000029.1, read on the forward strand.
AGGCGTTGTTGAGTTGCCGCGGCGACCGGACCATGCACTCGCGTATCGCGGTGATCAGGCTGCCCTCCGCCGCGTCCAGGGAGAGTCGGTTCCAGGCGGTGGAGGTCACGTCATGCCTGCCGGGACGATCGGGTCGCGCGTAGCGTCAGCTCCAGATAGACCATCATCGGAACGGCGACGACGAGGAACAGGGTCGGCCGGTGTAGCGCGCCGAGTGACAGGAAGAACAGGGTGGTCGCCCGGATGAACCAGACCAGCGCCTCGTACGCCCGGGTGTCCGGTGTCCGGATGAGCGTCACGAGACTCTGTGTGAACCCGAGCCCGGACGCGACGAGCAGCGCCCAGAAGGCGACCTGGGCGTAGGCACCCGTACGGTCGGCGTCGGCCACGGCGGCCGCGCCGGCGGCCACGACCGCCACGACCGGGAACACGACGGCGATCCGGGCGGAGGCGCCGGTGCCGATGGCCACCGGCAGCGTGCGGTAACCGGCGACCCGGTCGCCCTCGATGTCCTTGAAGTACCCGACGAGGCAGAAGCCGCTGAACACGACCGCGACGAGCGCCGTCTGGAACCAGGTGACCGCCGGGATGTCGAGCCATCCGGCGTCGGGTCGTACGGCCACCGCGCCGAGCACCGTGAACAGCGCCATGTCGATGCCGTTGACGACGTTGCCCAGCATCGGGATGCGCTTGGTCCAGGAGTAGACCAGATGCCCGCCGATCGCGATGACACTCCACAGCGCCAGCGTCGGTGCGACGACGATGGCGACCACCATCAGGGCGGTGGAGAACGCGAGCGTCAGGCCCAGGCCGACGTGGGGGTTTATCAGCCCGGTGACGAACGGGCGGTCCGGTGCGTTGACCGCATCGGCCTTGCGGTCGAACCAGTCGTTGATGACCACTCCGACGCCGTATCCGAGGGTGCAGAACAGCAGCCCGATCACGATGCTCGCGGCGCTGGCCCCCAGCGGCGGCGCGGTCATGCCGACCAGACCGGCCGACAGCGAGAAGGGCACGAAGTGCAGCCGCCACATCCGCGCCCAGGCCACCGCCTGATCCCGGATCGTGACTGTGGGTTCGAGCTGGCTGACGGTCATCGGTCCTCCAGGGGCATCAGGTCGCGGACTTCGGCGAACGCGGCGACGACGCGCTTGAGCTGCTCAGGGGTGTGCGTGGTGGAGAAGCTCGCCCGCAGCCGGGGCGACGCCGCCGGTGGGACCACCGCGTTGACGTACACGCCGCGGTCCAACAGGCTGCGCCACGCGCGCAGGGTGTGTGGCACGCCGTCGAGCCGTACCGACACGATCGGCGTCTCGCTCGGGATCGGGTCGTAACCCAGGGCGGCGAGTTCGCGACGTACGTAGGACGCGTTCTCCACCGCCTGCCGGCACAGCCACGGCTGCGCCCGCAGGATGCGCAACGCGGCGTACGCGGCGGCCAGGTTGGCCGGTGTGGCGGAGGCGCTGAAGATGAGGCTGCGCGCGTGGTGGCGCAGGTACTCGATGACATCCGACGGACCGAGCACCGCGCCGCCGATCGACGCCAGCGACTTGCTGAAGGTGACCGTGACGAGGTCGACCTCGTCGGTGACGCCGAAATGTGCGCTGGTACCCCGCCCCTCGGCCAGCACACCGATGCCGTGCGCGTCGTCGACGAGCAGGCGTGCGCCGTACCGCCGGCACAGCCGTACCACCTCGTCCAGCGGGCACAGGTCGCCGGCCATCGAGTAGACCCCGTCCACGATGACCAGCCGGCCGGCGTCCGAGGGCACGGAGGCCAACTGCCGTTCCAGGTCATCCATGTCGTTGTGGGCGAACCGCCGCGTCCGGGCCCGGCTCATGCCGCAGCCGTCGTAGACCGAGGCGTGCGCCTCGCGGTCGAGGATGACCACGTCGTGGCGCGACACCAGCGACGCGATCACGCCGACATTTGCCTGATAACCGGTCGGAAAAACAAGTGCGGCCGGCATGCCGAGGAAATCGGCCAGCTCGTGCTCCAACTCCTCGTGCAGTGGCGTATTGCCGTTGAGGAGTCGCGATCCCGTGCGCGACGACCCGTACTCCTCGATCGCGGCCTGCGCCGCCGCTTTGACCCGCGGGTCGGAGGTCAGCCCGAGGTAGTTGTTCGAGCCGCACATCAGAATCTCGCCGTCCACGGTCTGCGCGACCGTCGCGTCCTGCCCCCCGAAAGGGGTGAAGTACGGGTAAAGGCCGGCCTCGCGCGCCTCCCGGCTCTCGGTGTATGACCGGCAGCGGCCAAAGATGTCCACTGTCACCACGTTCGCGTTTCCCTCTCATCTGGGTGCCCGTGTGCAACAGGCCTTTCGCGGGCCTGCTGCTCCAGTTGTCGGTGAATCGCTTCAGTGCGCGCGGCGGCCGGCGACCCAGCAGGTCGCAGGCCGAGCTGGCGCGGTAGGTTGCTGCTCGACTCGGTGCATGGCCGGCTCTGACACGATCGGCGTGTCGGGCCGTGTGTTGACGAGGTCGCTGGCCCGGCGGCGGCCGGAAGCGCTGTCAAGGTGCCTGGTCGACCGTCCCGCCCGATCAGCGAGGGTGCCCGGCGTGAGCGTGGATCCGGATTCGGTGCCGGGCGCGATGCCAGCGGTCCTGCCGGCGGCTCGGTGTGACCGGACCGAATGGGAGATGCGGGCCGCCGCAGGTCGGTCGGCGCGCATCGGTCGACATCAGGAAAACAGGGTCGCGAAGATCGGCCAAACTCTAACCGTATTGTTTCGCCGGCTCCTCAAGAGACCCTGATCAGAACCAAATGATGTGGCGCTATAGCAGCGCGAGTAAGGTCAGGCTCCGGTGGTAACGCATAGAACAATACCTCCCCCGTTCCGCTGTCAACATTTACCAGCGGCGATCGACTGATCGATTTCTCTGGAGCATGCTACGCCCGGTCCGCAGTGCTAGTCCAGACCGCTCCGGCCGTAGGATTCCGCCGACTGCTGCGCTCGTGCCGCTTGCGCTCGGCGGCAGGCGAATCCGGGATCAGGGGCCATTCTGGGCAATTCGACAAGATCAAATAGTCGGCGGCCGTGAAAGCGGCCGGGGCGCCCTGGAGTCGTGGTGGACCACATTGTCGCCGCTGATTGGCTGAATCTGCTGGTGGTGCTTTGTTACGTTCTGGTTAACGGCAGCGAAACCGGGGCAGGCCGGTGGGGGCGCCGTGCGGGACGGCCGTGGCCGCGCGCGTCGTCCCAGCAGGTGGTCATGGCGAGGGGCATGAATCTTGAGGTAGACGTGGATAATGGTCGATCGTGGCACATCGCAGCAGACTCTCGACGATCCTGATCGACGCACCCCGCGATGCGGCACCAGCAGCTGCCGCCTTCTGGTCGAAAGCCCTTGGCGTGCCGGCACATCCAGTTCCCGAGGAGGAGCAGTTCACCGCTCTGCACAGGGCGTTGCCGGGACTGATCCTGGCGGTGCAGGCCGTGGACGACCAGGCTCGGTACCACCTCGACATCGAGACCGACGACGTCGAGGCCGAGACGCGTCGACTGATCTCCCTCGGTGCCGTCGAGGTCGGCCGCTGGTTGGAGTGCGTGACATTGCGGGCTCCGGGCGGTCACCTCGTGTGCGTCATCCCGTGCCACAGCGATCCGGAGACCTTCGAGTCTCGATCCCAGGCGTGGGAGTAGGCGCGGATCGCGGCGTCGCTCGCCGATCGTCGTACTGAAGGATCAGCAGTCAGGTAGCTGACATGCCAACCCTGTATCGGGTGGCGACCTCCGTCGTCTTCGTTGTGGCGCGGTTCGCGCGCCCTCGTCGTACGGGAGGTTTCCATGTCATATCTACGTTCTCGCGGCAGGTGGTGGCGGCTCGGCTTCGGTCTGGCCGTCGCCGGCACGACCGGAGCCGCAACCCTGGCCGCATCAGGCGCGCCGGTCTCCGCCGCCGCGACCACCGAACTGCTGACCTACCAGGTCCGCGCCACGGGCATCAGTGAAGCCCAGGCCGCCGAGCTGGGTGAGGCGTTCGGCATCAAGCGCCTGTCCCGCTCCGAGGACGGCAGCGTGCGGTTCGCGGACGAGAAGGGCTTCCTCGACATCCCGTCGATCTCGGTGGGCGACACAGGTAAGGACGAGGATGGCAACCCGACGGTCGGCAGCATCCTGGACAAGGCGGCGTTGGCTCGGCTCCGCCCGATCGACGCCGAGAAGGCGCTGGGCCTGACCCGCGAGGCGCTGGCCCGTGTCGGCCTCTACCCGGAGGAGGCCCGGCCCACCGTCGGTCACACCAGCCTGGAGATGGTCGACGCCAAGGGTAAGCCGACGGTTTCGGCGGCGCTGGACACCACCGTGTCGTTCTCGTTCAGCCTGGACGGGCTGCCGTACGAGGGGCCGGGCGCGAAGATCCGGGTCGGTTTCGGCTCCGACGGCGAGGTCACCCAGTTGTCGTACAGCACGCGTGTGCTGGAGAAGGGTGAGCCGGTGCGGGTCCTCGACCCCGAGGCCGGCCGGGAGCGGTGCGCCAAGGCCATGCAGGGTGCGGTACGGATCCGGCAGGCCGACTACGCCTACCCGGCACCCGCCCTGGACGCGAAGGTGGACCGCATCGAGCCGAGCTTCCGTTGCTCGGGGGTGAACGCCGACGGTTCGGCCGCGCAGATCATCTTCGTTCCGGCGGCAGTGGACGCCGAGTTGCCCGAGATCGATCCGGTACCGGTGCCGCCGCGGCGGCCGGTGACGGCGACGGCGTTCGCGGCACCGGGCGTGCAGTCCTTGGGTGTCGTCGACGTGGGCAGCGAGGGCACCGGCCCGTGCTCCGGTCTGCCGTGGACCGGTACCAACCTCGCCTCGTTCAACGGCCAGTTCACCTCCCGCGGCATTCCTGTCGAGTTCAGCTGGCTGAACGGCAGCGCCTGGGAGCGGGACTTCAAGGACCCGGCGTTCGGCGGCACCGACAGCAACTGGACCGACCACGTCGACATGACCTACTGGCAGGGTCACGGAGCGCCCACCGGGTTCAGCTTCTCCGGGTGCAGCAGCAGGGACGACACGTTCCTGGCGAACACCGAGGCCCGCTGGGGCAACGGCGACGTCGAGTGGATGAGCCTGTTCACCTGCCTGGTGCTCGCCAACGATTCCGGCGGGCAGCGGTGGTGGCAGCGCTGGGGTGGTGCCTTCGACGGCCTGCACCAGATCAACAGCTTCCACACCGTGTCGTACCACAGTGCCAGCCACGGCGGAACGTTCGCCAACTACATGCTGCGTTCGCCGTTCCTCTGGTGGAACAACCCGATGCCGGTGCGCAAGGCATGGGCGCAGGCCTCCATCGACGACCAGCCTGCGTCGGTGGTGTGGGCGACAATGGGTCCGGTCGGGCCGGGCGGTCTGGTCAACTTCGACGACTACTTCTGGGGCAAGGGCAGTGTCGGCCCGGACGTGCCCGCCTCGTCGTTGACCGGCTGGTGGTACATCTCCGGCACCTCCTGAGTCGCTGACCCGCCGGGGGCCTGGGCAATGCCCGGCCTCCGGCGCGGTCGTTCAGGCCGCGCCGTAGGCGGTCAGACCGCACCAGGTGACGAAATCGGCGGGGGAGGCGGGTGGCTCGGCGGACCGCACGGCCCACAACGCGCCGGCCAGCGACTCACCAATGGCGACCCGGTCGTGCAGCCGTGGCATCAACGCCAGCGACGCGCCGTCCGGCAGCGGTACGCCGGACGCGATCACCCCGGCCGTACCGCCGGCCATCAGCGCGCTGACGAAACCCAGCACCTCGTCACCCTCGTAGTCGCGTTCGACTCCGGAGTCACAGGCGGCCAACACCACCCGGTGCGGGGCGACGGCACGGCTGTGCAACTCGTACACGGTGAGCGGACCGTCGCTGAGTTCGAGCGCCGAGAACAGCGGGCTGTCCGAACGCAGGTGGCCGTGACAGGCCAGGTGCGCCAGGTCGGCCTGCCGGAGGGCGGCGACGACGGCCTCGACGGTGCTCTGCGGTGGCAGCAGTGTCGCCGCCCGGGGGTGACAGGCTTCGAGGGCCTGCACCTCGGCCACGGCGCCGTCCAGGTTGGGGCCGGCCACCAGCGCGACCCGCTGTCCTGCCCGCCGGGACCCGGCTGCCCGCCGGCTCCGCGCCCACATGGTGGCCGACGGTGCGCCGCACACCGGTCCGGGGTGCAGCGGGGACCAGGGAACCCGCAGCAGCTTCGCGGGTGGCACCACGACCAGCGGTGCCCCCGGCGGCACCCTGAGCGGGGCGACGAGCAGTTCGGCGAGGGTGTCCAGCGAGGTCCGGGCGGCCGAGAGGGCCTGGTCGACGTAGCGGCCGCCGCGCAGCAGCCGCCGCAGTGCGAAGTGCAGCGCGGCAGTCTCCCGTTGCACCGCGGACAGCGCGCCGAGCTGGATCTGGCGGGTTCGGTGCGGCCCGACGAGGACCGCGACGATTGTGTCGTCCACCGTCGCGTACTCAGCGAGCCAGCCGCCGTCGAGCAGGTCACGGAGCTGACCCGCGGTCACGATCTCGGCCGACCGCGTCGTCGTCCCGTCGCGGCCCCAGGACCGCCGCCTGATCTGCACCTCCAGCGCGGCCTGGCGAGCCAGCAGGGTGCGCGGTAGTGGGCCACGTTCGCGCCGCGCCGCCCGCAGTTCCTGCTCGACCGTACGCAGCGCGATCACGAGGTCGTCGAGGTCGTCGTGGGCAGCGGGTTCCACGGTCAGCAGGGCAGCGGCCCGGGTGCGTTCCAGCCAGTGCAGCACCCGACTCGGGGGCGCGGTGCGCAGCAGGTGGCGCAGACCGAGGTCGCCGAGTTCCACGCCGTGCCCGGCGGCCAGCACCCGCAGTTCCACCGACGGCAGCGCCGCCCGGTGGCGGGCGAGGTCGGCCAGTCCGGCCGCGCAGTGCCGCACCACGGCACCCGCGTCGGGCGCTGCCGAGCGGGTCGCTGCCCCCTGGCCGTACGCCGATGCCGTGCGGGGGCGAGCAGCCGTGCCCTGGGCGGTGTGCGTCGTGGTGTCGGCCAGCAGGGCCAGCGCCAACCGTCCGCGTAACCGCACCAGCAGCGTCTGCCCGTCCGCCAGGGCACCGGCCGCTGCCAGGTGACGTCTCGCTCGCCGCTGGTCGTCCGTGGCCAACGCCGCCCGCCCGGCCACCAGATGCGCCTCCACCGCGTTGGCCCGCAGACCGAGGCGATGCAGCGTGGCCGCCGCGTGACCGAGTCGGCGTACCGCCATGGTGGTGAAACCGTCGGCGACGGCGTCCGCCTCCACGGCGGTGACGACGGCCCACGCCGCCCAGGCGGTGCGGCGCTGCCGCCGGAAGTCACGCACGGCGCTCGTCGCGTCGGCGCGGGCCGTGTCGACGTCGCCCAACGCCAGCGCCAGCCGGGCACAACGCAGCCGCGCCTCCGCGGCCATCAGCCGGGCACCGTGCCGTTCGAGGTCGGTGGCGGCCAGCCGGGCGACCGCGGCGGCCTCGTCCAGCAGGCGCAGCTCGGCCAACGCGTCGGTGTAATCCAGATAGTGTTCGCCGAGCGGCAGCCCGGCTGCGGTGTACAGCCGGCCGGCCTCGGCGAACCGGCGCAGGCTCTCGGTGAACCTGCCGGCATGGAAGCTGGACCAGGCCCGACTGTTCTCGATGACCGCCGACAACATCGGTCCCAGGTCGCTCGCCAGCGAGGCGGCCCGGTCCAGGTAGGCCAGCGCCGCCTGCGGACGACCGAGCTGGGTCTGCGCGTACGACAGGTTGTTGGCCGCCTTCACCCAGATCACCGGCGGACAGGCGGGCTCGGCGAGCACCACCCGGTACTGACGCGCGGCCGCGCGCACCCGACCGGCGTTGTGGTCCAGGATGGCGAGCTGCATGAGCAGTTCGGGACGTTGCTGCGGGGACACCAGGCCCGCCGCCCGCCGCAGATCCCGCGTCGCCGCGGGATACCTGCCGAGTTCCTGAAGCGCCACCGAGCGGGTGAGGAGCACCTCCCCGAGTCGACGGTGCAGGCCACGGCGGGTGGCCAGCCGGGCCGCGGAATCCAGCAGGCTCTTGGCCGTCTCGTTGTCCAGTACCGCGTGGCGGGTCCAGGCCAGCGCCCGCAGACCCACGATCAGTGCCTCGTCGTTTCCCGCCCGGCGGGCGAGGTCGACGATTTCCCTCGCCGTCGCGGTGTATCTCGCGGGGTCGAGGACGACTCTGGAGTACGCGGCATCCGCCTCTGTCACGAGAGCTGCGCAAAGATCAGCGGTCATCGTGGGGCCGCTCGTCGCCGTACGTCAATGTCCGCAGTGTATCCGTACCTTGCGTCGGGTTATTGCTGGTGTACCGACGAGCCGTGACCGAATCTGACTGCCGTCACCGCAGCGCCAATCACCAAGATCTTCGATAGGAGCGTCACTGTGAACATGAAGCCCAGGCCCCCGTCGGCGCCGTCGCCGGACGAGTTCCCGGAGCACCGCTCCAGCAAGCAGTTGAAGATCGACGCCGCCCACGCACGCCGGCAGGTGCAAGTGATGATCGTCGACGCCAGACGCGGGCGCACCAACGAGATCATCGACCAGATGCAGGAGCGGCAGGACCGGGCACCGGGGCAGTTCGCCCTGCCCTTCGACAGGTACCCGGTGACCGACCTGGCCGGCCAGCGGACCTACGTCCTCGTCGCGCGGGGGCAGCTGGTGGTCGACTTCGAGGCGACCCGACCGGAAGCCGACCCGCTGCAGGTGTTGCGCCGGTTGGGCTACCGGCCGTGGAAACAGGCCGAATCGTCGCAGCAGCGGCGCACCGCAGTGTTCGAAGGGCGCAAAGGCCCGCAGGACCTGGCCGGTGACGTCCGCCAGTTGGCGAAGCTGGGCATCACCGCCGCGCCGCACCTGGTCGTACCGCTCGGACACATCATCAAGGGCGACGACTATCCGTTCGCCACCGCCGCCCTCGGCGACTTCCCACAGGCCGCAGCCGCGCGCAGACCGGGCGTCCCGGCGGTACGGGTGGCGGTCATCGACACCGGCATCACCCCGGAGGACCGGACCGACAGTTGGCTGGACACCATCGTCCGGCGGCCGGACAACACCGAACTCCTCGACGTGCTGCCGGTCGTCAACGGCCGCGCGGGGGACGGCCGGCTCGACTGGTCGGCCGGGCACGGAAGCTTCGCCGCCGGCATCGTGCAGCGGGTGGCGCCCCGCTGCGAGGTACGGGCATATCGGTTCACCCGCAGCGACGGGCTGGGCACCGACCAGGAGGCCGCCGAGGCGATGCTGCGCGCCGCGCACGAGGCCGCCACCGACGGCGTACGGCTGATCATCAACGCCTCGATCGGTACGCCCGCCGTCGACGGTGTGCCACCACTGGCCCTGCAGAGCGCGGTGCGGACGATCGTGGACCGGTTCCCGGAGGTCCTGATCGTGGCGAGCGCCGGAAACAACGGCAGCAAGGATCCGATGTATCCGGCCGCCTTCGACGGTGTGGTCGCCGTCGGTGCGCTGACCGCGGACCTGCTGCCGGCCCCGTTCTCCAGCCACGGCGACTGGGTCGACTGCTCCTGCGTCGGTCTCGGCGTGGTCGCCACGTTCGTGACCGGCACACTGCCGCCGGTGCCGGACCCGTCGGTAGCCGACTACACGTTCCCGGCGAACTCCTGGGCGGTCTGGAGCGGCACCTCGTTCTCCGCCCCACAGATCAGCGGCCTGGTCGCCCGGGCCTGCCTGGACGACCCGAAGCTGACTCCCCGCGATGCGTTGAACGCGTTGCTGGCGGGGCGGCGCATCCTCCCCGACTACGGGCGGGTGCTGCGGGTGCTGCCGGGCACCCCGGTCTGAGGACCACGGTGCCGGTCGGCGTGACGCCGGCCGGCACCGTCAGTCCAGTCTGAACCAGGCCGTGGCGATCGCGTGGCGTCCCGGGCGATGCCAGGTCAGCCGGATCAGCCCGACCCCGACCGCCGCCACGACGAACCGGCCCTGCTCGTCGGCGTCCACCGGATCAACGGCGTCACCCCCGGGCTGCCGTACCTCGATCCGGGCCGCCCCCGGCGGATGCAGCTGGCCGAGCAGCCGCCGGTACCGGCCGGAACCGCTGACCTCCACCTCCACCGCCTGCGGGGTGTCGTCCGGGCCCTCGACCTCGAAGGTGAGCAGCCGGGGGAGGGTGCCCTGCTCGCCGACGCGTACCGCGGTCCCGACCGGGTCCATCGCCGAGTCGGCCACGAGCGCCGCCAACTCGGTGTCGACCTGGCGCAGACCGAAGCTCTGCTTGGCCAGTTCCACAGCCATGGCCGGCGGTGCGTCGGCCGCCCGGATCAGCTCGCCGAGGGGGGCCAGCAGCGGATCGTCCGCCCCCGGCGCCGGCGTCTGCGGCCCCGTGTGCTCGTCGTCCACGATTCCTCCCTCAGTCCTCGGGTTGCCGTTTCCTCCTAGGAGTCGCGAAGCGCGTCGCTGATACCCTCCGCGTCGAGCAGGCGGCGTAGTCGTGTCAGGCACCGCCCCCGGATCGGGCCGAGACTACCCACCGGCATGTCCAGCGCCGAGGCGACCAGCTCGTAGGAGACCCGGTCACCGTCCGGTTCGATAAGCAGGAGCCGCAGGATCCGCTGACAGCGGGCGTCGAGTCGGTCGAACTCACGCCACAGCCGTGCGTTGCGGTCCGCGATCAGCACCGGCTGGTCGGCCGACGAGGACGGTCCGCGCAAGCGATCGAGCAGCCGGTCGTCATCCGTGGGCCGGACCCGCTTGGTGGGCCGAAGCAGACCCAGGCACTCCCGGCGACAGGTGGTGCCGAGCCAACCGGGCAGGCGAGCCGGATCCTGGATTGTGTCGAGATTCTCCAGCAGTCGCAGCCAGGTGAGCTGGAACGCGTCCGCCGCGTCGGCCGAACTCAGACCGAAGTGCCGACAGATGGACCAGAGCAGCGGGCTGAACCGGTCCACGAGGTCGTTCCAGGCGACCTGGTCGCCGGCGGCGGCGAGTTGCAGTTGGTGCGCGATGTCCTGCTGCGCAGCGGCCACCGGTCGAGGCGAATCCGCTTCGGTGTGCCGCTGTCTCATGCGAAGCCCTCCGACGTGCCGGCCGCGCAGCTGTCGGTGGGCGGGCCGGACTCCGGCCGCACACACGTCGAGGTGAGAGCTGAGCAGACCAGCGGATCCTATCGGATGCGGTGAATGCGACGAGGACAGACCGCGGACGAGCCGGGGGCACGCCGGGTGGCGTGCCGCCGCGGCCGCACCGCACCGTCAGACCCGGACGTCGAGAGCGCAGAGCTGGGCCGCGCGTACCAGGTGCAGGATCCGGAACCGGGACTGGCCGCCGGTGTACCAGGGGCGGACCAGACCGCGCAGCACCAGGGCACGGACCGCACGGCCGCTGTCGGGCAGGCTACGGCCGGTCAGCGCCATCACCTCGGCCAGGTCGAAGGTCTCACCCTGCAGGCAGAGCGCGTCGAGCAGGTCGCGTTCGGCGGTCGGCAGGGTGGTCAGCCGCCGCTCCAGGGCGTCGCGCAGGTTGGTGCCGCCGTCGGGGCCGGCGAGGTGGTGCAGCAGTCCGGACGGACCGTCGTGCAGACAGTGGTGCAGGGTCGCGATGTCGTAGACGACCAACCAGGACGCGGCGGCGTGGATGGCCTGCGGTATCCCGTCGAGGCGGCGGCAGATCTCCGCGATCAGGGCGGTCTCCCGGGCGTCCGGATCGACGTCGGGACGGTACCGGCGGGCCCGCTCCATGAAGATCCGGACGGCGGGCGCGTGCGCGTCGAACGGCTCACCTTCGTCGGCGACGGCAAGTGGGTTGAGCAGGAAGTGCCGCTCACCGGGCACCCCCAGCGGGAACGCGGCGGTGACCAGGATGCGCAGGCCCGGGCAGTCGCGCAGCAGCTGCACCAGGCGGCCGGGGTGGGCGACCTCCCGCACCCCGTCGAGCACCAGCAGCGGCGGCCGGTCGGCGACGATCTCGACGAGGGCCGCGATGGCGTCCGTACCGTCCGCGGGGTGCGTCCCGTCGCCGAGCAGCTGGTCGGCGGCGGCGCGTACCAGGGTGGAGAGCCGGTCACCGCCGGTCGGGCCGGTCACCGGACACCAGAGCACCGGGGTACGGTCCGCGGTGTGCATCCGGGTCGCCACCTCGATGGCCACCCGGGTCCGACCGACCCCGTCTATCCCGACGACGGTCACCAGCCGTTCGGCGCCGGTGGCGAGTTCGTCGACGATGACGGCGGTCTCGGGTTCCCGCCCGAGTTGCACGTCGACGGCGAAGGGTGGCGCCGGCGGGTCGGCCTCGTAGCTGGCCTTCACCGCCCAACTGGTCCGACCTTCCCCGGCGGCCGACTCCAGGTCGGCGCGGGCCCGTGCCCCGAGCCGCAGGCCGTCGGCGATCAGCCGGACGGTGTCCTGACGCGGTCGGCGGGCCCGACCCTGTTCGAGGTCGCGGATCGCCCGGACGCTGACGGTGGACAGGTCCGCCAGTTCGCGCTGGGTCAGCCCGATACGCATGCGATGTTGGCGTACCAGTAATCCGAACAGTGGCACGGTGTCGCCGGCCGGCAGGTCGATGCTCATCTGGTGTCCCACTCCCTATCACGATGTCGTGGCGCGGGGGTAGCGCGCCTGGAAGCGCTGCCCGGCACCGCTCACGACACCGGACAACCGCCGTCACACACCATGGTCGGGATCTCACTATCGGCCGGCCATCATGCCGCCAATCGGCGACGTTTCCGCAGCTCAGGATGGTCTTCTCGGAGGTTGTCGAGGGCGGGTGCCGGGCTGGTGCGCCGCGCCGTGATAGCCGTGATAGCGGCGAGGTCAGGCGGCGGACGGATCCGCGGCGGCCAGCTCCTGCGCCAGCCGTTCCGCCTCACGCAGCTCGGCGCGCATGCCCCGGGCCCGGAAGGTCTCCGTGGACTGTTCCAGCAGCCCGCCGGCCTCGGCGAACTCACCGATGTGGAACAGCAGCCGGGCCAGGTCGAGGCGTACCAGCGCCGCACCGCCGACGTCGATGATCTTCTCCCGTACGGCCAGTGCCTGCGTGTACGCCTCGCGGGCCTGCTCGTGGCGACCACTGGCCTCGTACGCCTCACCGAGGTTGCGCAGCAGGTGCCCCTCACCGATGATGTCGCGGCTGCGGCGGACCATCTCCAGCACCTTGGTCAGCACCTGTTCGGCCTGCGCGTGTTCACCCCGGCGCAGCAGCACCTGCCCCGCGCGGCGCAGGGCGTGCGCCTCCCCGTGGGTGTACCCGGCGGAACGGAAGGCGGCCAGCGCCTCGTCGAGCTGTTCCTGCGCCATGGCGGTGTGACCGCGGCGCATCCACACGTACGCGCTCTGGGTCAGCACCGTCGCCCGGCCGATCACGTCCCCGACCCGATCGAAGTCACGGGCCGCCTGCTCGTAGAGCACGAGCGCGCGGTCGTCCTCACCGATCTGCCGGTCCAGCAGGGCGAGATCCCGGCGGCACAGGGCGAGGCCGTGCAGATCCTCCAGGTCGTCGAAGATCTCCAGCGCCGCGGTCAGCGACTGCCGCGCCTCGTCCGGCTGCTGCCGGCTCAGGTGCATCGTGCCCAGCGACGCGAGGACCGCGGCGATGCCGCGTCGGTTGCCCGCGGCCCGGGTGGCCTCCAGCGCCCGCTGGTGCGTACGTTCCCACTGGTCGAAGTAGCCGCGCGCCTCGAACAGGGTGACAAGCGTGGTGGCCAGGTTCCAGGAGAGCTCGTGCAGACCCGCGTGGGCGGCCTGCTCGACGGCCAGGCAGAGGTTGGGCTGCTCGTTGTCGAGCCATTCGAGCGGATCGGTCAGCAGGCTGTCGACGTAACCGGCCGGCGGATGCCACCGCATGCCGTCGCCGTGCAGCAGGGTGTAGGCGCCGCCGTAGATGCGGGCGTGCGCCTGCTCGGCGATCGACAGCCAGCCGCCGATCATCCGTTCGGTGGCCGCGCGCTGCACGGCTTCGCCGTCGTGCAGGGTGAGCTGTTCGCGGGCGAACAGCCGGATCACCTCGTGGAACCGGTAGCGGAACTCCCCGGTGCGCTCGATCGCCACCGCGTCCAGCATCTGCACGTCGACCAGGGGCTCCAGCAGGTCGGACGGGAACGGCCGGTCGTCGTCGAGCAGGGCACCGGCGACCCAACCCGGCACCGTCGGTCCCTGCGCCAGGCTGAACAGCCGCAGCAGCCGCCGGTCGGGGCGGCGCAGGCCGTCGTGGGTCAGCGACAGGCTGGCCCGCATCGTCATCTCGCCGTGCGCGAGCTCGTCGAGCCGGTGCCGCTCGTTGGCCAGCCGGTGCACCATCGACGCGAGGTTCCAGTGCGGCCGGGCGGCCAGCCGCGCGGCCACGATCCGCAGCGCCAGTGGAAGCCCGCCGACCGTACGGACCAACGCGATGGCCGCCTCCTTCTCCTGGCTCACCCGCTCGACGCTGATCACCCGGCCCAACAGTTGCAGGGCCTGCTCCTGGTCGAGCACGTCCAACTCGATCCGCTGGGCGCCGGGCAGCGCGGTCAACCTCGACCGGCTGGTGACCAGGACCGCGCAGCTGCTGCTGCCCGGCAGCAGGGGCATGATCTGGGCCTCGTTCGCGGCGTCGTCCAGGACCACAAGCATCCGGCGGGAGGCCAGCAGCGTCCGGTACATCTCGGCGCGTTCGTCGGTGCTGTCCGGTATCACCGGGCCGGGAATGCCGAGGGCCCGCAGGAACCGGCCGAGGGCGTCCTTCGCGCTTACCGTGTCGACGCCGACCCCCCGCAGGTCGCAGTAGAGCTGACCGTCGGGGAACCGCTGGGCGCCGAGCCGGTGCGCGACGTGGGTGGCCAGCGCGCTCTTGCCGATGCCGGGTTTGCCGGCGATGACCACGAGCCCGAGTGCCCGCTGTCCGTCACCGCCGACCAGCGCGGCCTCGATCGTGCGCAGGATCGGCTCGTTGACGACGAAGTCCGCGGTGTCGGCGGGCAGTTGGTGCGGCTGCTCCTCGCCGTACGGGGACAGCGGCACGGTGGGAACGTCGGGGACCCGCGGTGCCGCCGTCACCGGGGCCGGCGTCGCCGGCAGGTGCAGGGCGGGGTCCCTGGTGAGGATGGCGGTCTCCAGCTGCCGCAGCTCCTCACCCGGCTCCAGCCCCAACTCGTCGTTGAGCAACTGCCGGCCGGCCCGGTAGACGTCGAGCGCCTCCGCCTGCCGGCCGGAGCGGTGCAGCGCCAGCATCAGCTGTCCGCGCAGTCGTTCGCGCAGCGGATTCTCGTGCAGCAACTGGCTGATCTCGCCAACCAGTTCGTGGCCGCGCCCGAGGTTCAGTTCCAGCCCGAGGTACGTCTCGATGGCCGTCAGCCGCTCCTCGTCCAGCCGTAGCCCTCGGGTGCGCAACGCGTCACTGGGTACGCCGCTGAGACAGGGTCCTCGCCACAGGGCCACGGCGGCGCGCAGCCGCTCGGCTGCCTCGGCGAGCCTGCCCTCCTTGACCAGCACCCGCGAGGCCATCACCTGCCGGTTGAACACCTGCAGGTCCACGCTGTCGTCGTCGGTGCGCAGGAGGTAGCCGGGGGCGCGGGAGACGACCGAGGCGCTGACGCCCGCCTCGGTGAAGCTCTTGCGCAGGCGTGACACGCAGATCTGGATCTGGGTGCGGGCGGTGTCGGGTGCCTCGTCCGGCCAGACGAGGTCGAGCAACCGGTCGGTGTCGACGAGCCGGCCCGCCTCCATGAGCAGGCAGGCGAGGATGATTTCCTGACGCCCCGGTGGGATCCGAACCGTCTTGGTCGGCCCGTCCACCTGTAGCGGACCGAGAACTCGGAAGACGATTCCAGCCTCGGCGACCGGGCTGGCGAGGATCAGGTTGCGCATGGTACTCCCGGGCCGACACTGTTTCTGTCGAAACAGTGCACTCCATTGAGGACGCACTTGTCCAGCAGTTGGAACGAATGCGCGATGCTTCTATGGCTATCGATGGATATTGCCGGTTTCCGGTCGTAATTTCGGCATCTATGCAGGCTGAAGGCGTCGCGTGGTGGGTGAGGAAAGCGCCGTGATAGGCGGAGGTTGTCCGTCTAGTGGAGATTTATGTTCAGCGGCCGCACACGGAGTTGGGGCCAGCTAGCCAGACAAGAGGAGACCGCCGGATGACCTGCCATGGGGGTTCGCTGAAGTACAGTGCCGCCACTGCGGTCGGGGTCGACCACGTCCGCCTGTCGTACCACTATCTCAACATCGGCGACATCGACGGATACGGCTCACTGCTCGACGAGAACGTGCAGGTCCAGCGACCGGACATGGCGCACGGCTGCGGGCGCAACGAGGTGCTGCGTACCCATGCCCGGCTTGCCGGGCCGCCGAGCCACCACCAGATCTACAAGGTGATCGCCGACGGCGACGGTGTCGCCGTCACCGGCCGGTACACCGATCTGCCGGGTCGGACCGCGCTGGACTTCGTCGACGTGTTCACCCTGACAAACGAGGGGATGCTGCTGGGCTACCGGCGCTTCTACTACGTCGCGCCGGACTGACGGGTCAGCGGCCGGGATCCGGGGGCGTCAGCCCACGGATCCCGGCCGCTGCACCATGCGGGGCACCAGGTCACGGTGCACCCGCGTCGGATCATCCGTTGCGACTCGCGGTAACCAGGACCTGGTCGGCAGGGTCGCGATCGGACCCCTCGTAGACCACCGGCACCGGCTGAGCCTCGGGCGTCAGCTGCGAATCCGGCGTCGGCTGCGCCTCGGCGGTGGCCGGCTCGGGCTCGGGGGACGGTGCCGCCGTGTCGGTGCCGCCCAGGCTCTCCGGTCCGGGAGGCGGCTGACGCAGCGCCCGCAGCGCCGCCACCGGCGCGGCCAGGGCGACGAACCCGCACACGAACCAGGTGGCGGTCACCCCGATCACGGCGGAGAGCGCGCCGAAGACCACGATCGACACCGGAACGGTGCCGATGCCGGCCAGCGTCAGCATCGACATCGCCGTGCCCATCCGGGCACGCGGGGACGCCTGCTGGTAGACGGTGACGATCGCCGGGCCGTTCAGGCCGGCCATCAGACCGACCAGCGCGCCGACCGCAGCGAGGGTGAACACCGAGTTCATCGCCGCCATCGCCAGGATGCCCAGACCGATGCCGACGCCCGTGACGACCAGGCGCACCATCAGCGGGATGCGGTGGGCGAGCAGGGCACCGGTCACCCCGGCGGCGATCGCGCCGCAGCTGAACGCGACCACGACCACGGCCACCGAACCGACACCCCAGCCCCGCCCGTCGACGATCAGCGGCAGGGCCACCTCGATCGGCCAGCCGAAGGCCATGTCGAGCAGGAACGCGCAGATGAACAGCCAGCGCAGGCGACCGTACGTGCGTAGCAGGCGGATGCCGTCGCCGGAGCGTCGGAGCATGTTCTCGCCCGGCGTCCGGTCACCACCGGCCATACCACGGGTGACCACCCACATCGCGGCGAACGAGACCCCACAGGTGGCCGCCACCACCGCCATCGCCTCCCACAGCTCACCGGTGGCGATCAGCCAGGCGCCGATCGGGGTCCCGATGATCGGCGCGAGCCGGGTGACCAGGGACGACAGTGAGTTCGCCCGGGCCAACTGCTCGCCCTGGGCCAGCCGGGGCATCAGGGTGCCGGCGGCCGGGCTGCCGATGCCCAGCAGCACCCCCTCGATGGCGGCGACGACCACCAGCGGCCAGAACCACGGGGTGGTGAAGACGACCACCGCGCCGGTGGCGAGCAGCACGGCGCGGGCGGAGGTGGTGCGCAGCAGGACGAACCGGGCCCCCAACGAGTCGGCGATGGGGCCGGAGAAGATCAGCGTCAGGGCGCGGGGGACGGTGCCGGCCAGCATCAGGGTGGTGATCGCGCCGACGCCGCCGAGTTGGACCGCGGTCCAGGCAAGGGCGACGAGCAGGACGTAGTCGGCGGTCAGCGACAGGCCCTGGCTGGCGGTCAGGGTGATGACCTTCCGCCACTGGACCGTCGCCTGGACCCCGTCGGGGGCTGCCTGGGACTTGTGCGTGGACGTCATCGGAGTTCCTCACTCTGAATGGGGGTCGCGGGTGGGGGAGCGGGCGGAGTCGGGGTCCCCGGGCGGTCGCGGTGCCGTGTGGACGGAGGGCGAGGTGGCGGGAGCAGGACGGTGCCGCAGCCGCCGTGCAGGGCGTTCTCGACGGCCCGCCGGGCGGCGAGGCGTTCGGCGGCGGCGTCGGCCGAACCGGGTGCGCTGACCCGCAGAATGCCGCCCAGATCCGAGCGGCCCAGGCGGGCCAGGGCCTCCACGGCACCGCGCAGCGCCGCTTCATGCCGGGCGGGCACACAGGTCAGGACGGGTATCGCCGAAGGAGTGAAACGCATCCGTGGCACAGCATCCGGCGGGTACGGTCCACCACCGCCTGGCCGTTGGGCGGTGCATCGGTCGTCGGGCGCACTGCCGCGGCTCCGACCCGGCCCGGTGGGGTTCGCCGGGCGGTACCGGCGGCCGGTGGGCTCCGGATGGTGTCTCATGCGGCTCTCCTCGCTACGGGGGGCGGGGACGAGTCCTCGTCTCCGGGTGGTGGGGTCGCGTCGGGTCGCTCCGGTGCTCGCCCGGTCGGTGCCTCGGGGTGGCCGCCGTACGGGTAGGTCTGCCAGTCCCACTCGAACATCCGCAGCCGCCGGGGACGGTCACCGAGGGTGGCCAGGGTGGCGACGAAACCGGGCGGGGCGGGCAGGTCCCGCAGCGACCAGCGCTGCCCGAGGAAGGCGCCGGAGCCCTCGACGAGCCCGGGCACCAGGACGCCGAGGCGCAGCCCGTCCAGCAGCCGCCCGCCGCTGGCTTTCACGCACGCCTCCTTGCGGGACAGCAACCGGTGGTAGGCGGCGTTACGCGCGGCGTCGTCGGGTTGGGCGGCGACCTCGGCGGCCTCCTCGGGCGGCATGAACCGGGCCGAGAGGGCGTTGGCCCGGACGTCGTCGCGGATCTGCTCGATGTCCACCCCGACCGGCTCGTGCAGGCGGACGGCGAGCAGAGCGTGCCCGCCGGACCGGCTGAGGCTCCACTGCCACCGGCGCCACTCGCCGTCGAAGTACGGTTTGCCGTTGGGGCCGCGGGCCCAGTGCAGCGCGTAGCCGGCGACGTGGAGGTAGCTGCCCAGCACCGACCGCACCGCTCCGTGCGCCGCCACGAAGCGGTGGGCCGCCTGCTCGTCGCGCAGCCGGTGCGCGCGCCGCAGTTCGTTGGCGTCGAGCAGCGCGGTGAACGGGTCGACGGTCTCGCGTGCGACGTCCAGCACGATGTGCCACACGTCGGTGCCCGGCGGCGTTCCGACGCCGACCCAGACCGGATCACGCGGCGCGGACATCGGGAAGCCGCCTCTGCAGGTAACCCTCGGCGAGGGTGAGCCGCTGAACGTTGCCGGTGCCTTCCATGAACTCGAAGGCGCGTGCGTCGCGTAGGAGCTTGTCCAGAATCGGGTGCTCCCAACGCGCCCCCGGCCCGAGCAGCCGTACCGCCGTGGTAGTGATCTCCTCGGCGAGGCGGGTGGCACGCAGCTTCGCCGCGGCGGCGAGGGTGCCGTCGCCTGGATTCGCGTCGGCGGATCGGGCGGCGGCCAACACCAGGGCGCGAGTGCCGGTGAGACGCTGTTCCCAGTCGGTGAGCAGGTGCCGCTCGGCGACCCGGTATCCGCGGCGTTCCGTGACGACCAGGTCGTACGCGGCCTGGGCGACGCCCAGCGCGAGACAGGACACCACCGGGCGGTACCGGTTGAAGGTGCGGGTGGCCGCCCACATGCCCTGCCGGGTGGCGGAGCGGTGCCGGCCGAGAATGTCGTCCTCGGTGACCGGTACCTCGGCCATCCGCAACTCGCTCAGCTGCAGCGCGCGTACACCCCGGGTGGACAGCGGTGCGGCGGTGAATCCGGGCAGGTCGGTGTCGACGAGGACCGCAACCATGCCCAGCGGACCGGCGCCGCGGCGGGCGAAGACGACGCCGATGCGCGACCGTGCGCCGTTGCCGATGTACCGTTTCGCGCCGTTGAGCAGGAAGCCGTCACCATCGCGGCGAACGGTGGTGCGCATGCCGCTCGGATCGGAGCCGTGCGCCGGCTCGGTCATGGCGAAGAAGGTCCAGGTGGGTTCGGCGGTGACCCTCTCCCAGAACCGTTGCCGCTGGTCATCGTCGGCGAGGTCCCCGATGACGGACGAGGACATCGACGGGCCGGGCAGGGCGAGCACCGCACCGGCGTCGACACGGGCCAGTTCCTCCAGCACGACGACTCGTTCGACGCAGCTGTGCAGCAGGACGGGCCGGCCGTCGACCCGCAGCGGCTCCGGGTTGTACTCGGCGGGCAGGCCCGCGAAGGTGCGCCACGGCAGTCCGCAGCCGGGCGACGAGACCGCGAGGTCCGGGTTGCGGTCGAGGTCCAGCGCGGTGGGGCGCAGCAGGTCCGCGTACGCGCGGGCATGTGCCCGCAGATCGGTGAGGAAGTCGGTGTTCATGACGCCTCCATGTCGGTCGGGGGCGGGTAGGTCTCGGCGAGCAGCTCCGACACGTGCAGGTCACCGCCGGGCCCGTCGGTGAGGAAACCGGCGGCACCGAACAGGTGCAGACAACTGCGGCCGCTCTCGTCGAGGGCGCGGTGCACCCGGTGCAGATCGGTTCCGCATGCGTCGGTGTCCAGCAGCGCCCGTGCCTCGGCGATCCCCGCGGCGGCGTCGGCGAGGATTCCCCGGACCATCGGCAGGTGCAGGGTGACGATGCCGGCGATGGTCCGGCCACGCAGGTGTTCGGCGGCCTGTTCGAGCGCCCTGGTGGTCAGGGCGAGCCGGATCCAGGCGATCCCGGCGGTCCAGGCCGTCCCGGTGTCCGGGTCGGGGCCGCCGCCCGGTACCCGCCAGGCGATCAGCTCCCCGTCGGCGGTGACGATCCGGTCCAGCACCTTCTGGCCGTACGGCTGCGGTCGTGGTCCCTGTGGTGTGGTGTAACGGTCGCTGGCGGCATAGACGGCGGCCGGTAGCAGGGTGTGTCCGCCCGGCCCGACCGGCACGATCCCGGGGCTGGTTTCCGCCTGGAGCACGCCCAGTGCCGTGACCACCCCTGTGGTGCACGCGAGGGTGTGGTACCGCGCCAGGTCGGTGGCGGCGGCCGGCGTGCTGACGGTGACGGTCATCGGACCAGTTCCCTCACCTTCTGCGGACGGATGGCCAGGTGCGGCATGGCGGGTGACGCGATGTCGCCGGCCGGGTGACGTGGTGGTTCGGGGTGCGACGTCGGCAGGGTGACGGTGACGGCGCACCGGTACGGCAGCACCGGATCGCGGTCGGCGACCAGCACCCGGCCGCCGTCCGGACGGCTGTCGAGCAGTTCGGCGAGGGCCAGCCACACCCCGGCGCAGGGGTGTCCCGGCTCGGCCCGCCGCACGGGTACCCCGGTCGGCAGGTCGGCCAGCGCGGCACCGGCGACCACCAGGTCGACCTCGTTCGTCAGCGCCCCAGCCGCCCCGGCACGGGTGACCGCCACCGTCGGCAGGTCGAGTTCGACGGTGCCCTCCGGGCCGAGCAGCAGGGCAACCGCGACGTCCCGGACGGGCCGGACCGCCGCGTCGTCGGGCGGCAACGTCGACTGTTCCATGATCAGGATCAGGGCTCGGGTGGCCGCGCCGGAGCGCAGGTACTGGTGGGCGATCCGCAACGCGGTGTACGGGCCCGCCACACCCTGCTCCGATACTCCGAGCATGATCGGGTCGCCGGGCAGGAGGTGGGACAGGACCGGTCCGGGAAAACTCTGGTGCCGGCAGTCGGGGCTGGCGTCCACGGTGATCGCCAGGTCGACATCGACGAGTTCCGGGCCGAGTTCCTGGACGACCGTACGGACCATGTCGTGGTAGCTGACCATCGGTCCGTCGGTCAGCCAGGACACGTCGGTGAAGTCGCCGTAGAGCGTCTCCATGCGATCCCGCAGGTTGGCCAGGTCGGCCGGGTCACACGGGATCACCGGGTGGGTGAAGGTGTGGGCGAAGAGGCGTTCCAGCCCCGGCCCGGCCCGTTCACCGGGTTGCCGCAGGGCCGACATGGTCAGCGGCTCTCGGCGAGGAAGGCGGCCAGGGATCCCACCGACTCCAGGTGGGCCTGCTCCAGGCTCTCCGGGTCGACCTGGGTGTCCAGGGCGTCCTCCAGGGTCATCAGCAGGGCGAGGACGCTTGTGGAGTCCAGGTTCAGGTCGTCGAAGAGTCGGGTCTCGACGGAGATATCGGTGAGTTCCTGGCGCAGCACCTCCTCGAGCGCGGTGACGATGACGCTGACGATCTGCTCGTTGCCGGACTCGACGGTCGTGGCGTTCATTGCGGGCCTGCCTTTCGGGCGTGAGGTGGGGGAGATGACGCGGTAGGAAAGAGGGCGTTGCAGGTGGTGCGGAGTCGAGCCGGGGTCAGCGGAAGTCGTGCAGGATCTGCGCGGCGAGCATGCTCTCCACGTCGTCGCGGGAGCGGACCAGCCGGGGCTCGCCCTGGTGGATCAGCACCTCGGCCGGGTAGCCGTGGCTGAGGAAGTGCACAGGCGAGGCGGTCGGGCCGTACGCGCCGGAGCGGTCGACTCCGACCACGTCGCCGGGGCGCAGGTCGCCGGGCAACTCGACGGCCTTGCCGATGGTGTCGTTGGGGGTGCACAGCGGGCCGGTGACGTTCCACTTCACCGGCTCGGCGGTGCTGTCCCGGTTGAGCAGCCGCATCGGGAAGTTCCGTTTGACGAAGGAGCCGATGCCGACCGCGGCCATGTGGTGGTTCGTGCCGCCGTCGGCGACCGCGAACCGTTCGCCCATCGACTCCTTCACGTACCGCACCTGTACGGCGTAGGTGCCGCTGTGCCCGACCAGGTACCGACCCAGCTCCATCACCAGGGCGGTCTGCGGGTGGCGGGCGTGGAAGGCGGCGAAGACCGGGTTGAGCTGGTCGGTCAGCGCGGCGACGTCGAGGTCCTGCTCGCCGGCGAAGTACGCCACGCCGAGCCCGCCGCCGACGTCGACGACCTCCAGGTCGACCGCGAGGTGCCGACCGAGTCGTTCGGCCAGGTCGAGGATCCGCGCGGTGTTCTCGGCGATCATCGCCTCGGAGAGGAACCGGGTGCCCAGGTACGCCTGGAAGCCGCACAGCCGCACCGACGGGTGCCGGCCGGCGAGGTCGGACTCGGCCAGCAGGGCCGTCTCGTCGATGCCGAACTGACGGGGCTTGCCGCCCATGGTCAGGCCGCTGCCCTTGACCGCGAAGCTCGGGTTGACCCGCAGCACCACCCGGGCGGTGGTGCCCAGCTCCGCGGCCAGCTCGTCGATCAGGGCGAGTTCGCCGAACGACTCGCAGATGAGGGTGACCTCACCCTTCAGGCACGCGGTGAGCTCGGTGCGGCTCTTGCCGGGGCCGAGGAACATGATGTCCTCGGCCGGGACACCGGCGCGTTCCGCGGTGACCAGTTCGGTCAGGGACGAGACCTCGGCGCTGGCGCCCAGCGAGTGCAGCAGCGCGCAGACGCTGATGTTGGGGTTGGCCTTCAGCGAGTAGAACATCCGCACCGCCGGGTGCAGCCGTTCACGCAGTTGCCGGTACCGGTCGGTGATCGTCGCGCCGTCGTAGACGTACAGGGGCGTACCGAACCGTTCCACAAGTTCGGTGACGGGGACACCGCCCAGCGCGGTCGACTCAGACATGGACGGTCTCCTTCTGGACAGCCGCGACAACGGCGTTGTCGAGGTCGGTGAGTTCCTGTTGGGTACGGGCCAGCAGCAGCCCGTACAGGCGTCCCACGTACGGGCGGGTGTCGCCGGGTTCGGGGGTCGCGGCGTTGACCGTGGCGAAGTTGTTCACCACCAGGCCGGTGCCCCGCTCCCGGTCGAACAACAGGTCACCGAGGCGGTCGGCCAGGCCGGCGAAGGTGACCGGCCCGGTCAGCCGCAGGTCGTACTGGCGGGCCAGGGCGACGCTGTCCGGGCCCATGAAGCGCTCCTGCAGCCCGGTCTGGTACGTCGACATGTTGTTCCGGGCGTTGATCTCCAGGACCGGCAGTAGACCGCCGTCGGTGGTGGTGATGGCGTCGACCCCCACCACGCCGTGGAAGCCGTCGGCGGCCAGTCGCGCGCCGAGCCGTTCGCTGGCGACGACGAGCTGCGCGGCGTGCTCGGTGGAGAGTCGGGCGGGGAAACGGTGTCCCTTGTGGACGCCGTTCTCGGTCAGCGCCTCCTTGACGAAGTCGAACCGGACCGAGCCGTCGCGGGCGACGGTGAAGTGGTAGTTCAGGTCCAGCGCCTTGTCCGCCCACTCCTCGATGACCAGGGCGACCCGCTGGTCGCCGGTGCGTTCGGCGCGTCGGGTGACCATCCGGACGAGCTGGTCCATCCGGCGGAGGTCATCGACGACCATGATGCCCTTGCCGGAGACTCCGTACGCGTCCTTGACGCCGACCCGGCGCCCGGCGGCGACGGCGCGTGCCGCCTCGCCGGCCGCGGCGACGAACTCGTCCACGGTCTCGCACTCCCAGCCCACGGCTTGGGGCAGCCCGAGGTCCGTCGCGACCCGGCGGCTGTAGATCTTGCTGTTGACCGCCTTGACCACCGACACCGCCGGCAGCGCCGGGGCGAGCCCGGTCAGCTCGCACAGCTGCTGCTCCAACACCGACATGCCGTGCGGCAGCAGGTACGCCCCCTGCCCGGCCAGCGACCGCAGCGCGGCCAACAACCGGGGCGAGCGCAGCGCGTCCTCGCTGACCGTGGCCGCCGGGTCGTGTTCGTCGGTGAGCAGGATCCCGGGAAGCTCGATCCCCAACTGCCGCAGGTAGTTCAGGTAGTCGGGGTCGGGGGCGGACTTCAACACGACGTGGTCGCCGGGACCGGCCAGCAGGACGGTGAACTCGTCCATCCGGTTGACGATCGCCGTGGACGCCCGACCGCCGAAGACCGGCAGTCCCACCTCGTCGCGGGCCCACTCGTCCTCGACCTCGAAGTTGCCCAGCAGGACGAACGGAGTGCCGGTGGCTCCGGTACAGGCACTCTTGACACCCTGTAGGAACGTCGGATCCGGAGGTGACATCGGCTGTTTCCCTTTCTGCGACGAGGTCGACGGGTCAGTGCCGCAGCACGGCGGCGGTGAACGTCGCGCCGAGCCCGACGGCGGCCATCAGGTACAGATCACCCGGGCGTAGCCGGTCGGCCGCGCGGGCATGGACGTAGTTGACGAACGGATCGGCACCGAAGCAGTGCCCGGTGGCCGCGATGTTGTCCAGGTAGACCCGGTCCAGCGGCACGTTCAGCAGCTGACAGGTCCACGACCAGGACAACTTGTTGACGTTGTGGGGCAGCAGCAGTGCCAGGTCGTCGACCTCGACCCCGGCGTCACGGCACGCCTGCCGGATCACCTCGGCCAGCACCTCGTTGTGGTCCTTGACGAAGTCCGGGTGCAGGGGCTGCGGTGGGACCGACTCGGCGAACTGGCCCAGGGTGCGGGTGGCCACGCCGAGCAGCCGGTCCCGTTCACCGTTCGCGGTGACCAGGCAGGCGGCGGTGGCCTCCCCCATCACGGTGCTCTCCGGGATGGTCTCCAGCAGCGGCATGAAGGCCTTCTCGCCGGTGAGCACCAGGGCCAGGGCGTCCGGGTCACCGTCCGCGGCGAGCAGCCGGCCGGCGAGGTCCACCGCGAGCAGACCTGCGGCACAGGCGCGCTGGGTCAGGGTGAACGCGACCGCGTTGGGTAGGCCCAGCGTGCTGCAGACGTCCTCCAGCAGGGTCTCCCCGGCCCGGTCTGCCGGAACGATGGTCCGGCCCAGCACGACGTAGCGGACCCGGTGTTCGTTGCCGCGCAACTCCGTCAGCGACTCGACCGCCGCGACCAGCAGCGGTCGCAGATCCTGCCCGGGATCGCGGAGCACCTTCTTCAGCCCGAACAGGCGCCGGTAGGTCCACATCTGCTTCGGGTCGGCGTCGACACAGATGTCACCGATGTCCACGCTCAGCGCCGGCAGGTGACATCCGACGTCCAGCAAGGCGGTCATGCCGGGCTGCCGATCGGTGCGGTACGCGCCGGTGACACGGCCGTCGGGGTGGCACCCGGCCACCAGAGGTCCTCGTCGGTCAGTGCGTCGGCGCGGTACTTGCCGACCGAGCTGACCAGCAGCCGGGCCTCCAGCGCCAGGGCCTCGACCAGCCGGGTGAGGCCCTGCTCGGGATCCTCGTCGACCGCGAGCAGCGCGGCCCTACCCAGACCGACGGCGGTGGCGCCCATCGCCAGTGCGCGGACCGCCCGGCCGCCCTCCCAGATCCGGCCGGTGGCCAGCAGGCAGCCCTGAGGGCGGCCGATGCGACGCAGACACTCGCCCAGCGGCAACCCGACCTGATCGAGGAACGTCCGGGGTGCCCACCCCGTGCCGCCCTGCGCGCCGTCGACGGTCACCGCGTCACTACCGGCCTGCCAGGCCGTGGTCGCAGCCGACGCCACGTCGCGGCCGGGGTGGAACTTCACCCACACCCGGGCCCGCGGGAAGTTGTTGCGCATGAACCGCACCTGCTGGCGCAGGATCTCCTCGGTGAAGGTTCCCGGGGTGGCGCAGCGCAGCCACCGGTCCGGACCGAGGATCTCCCGGACGGCGAACTGACCGGCCAGCCGGGCGGCTTCCTCGGCGTCCACCGCGGTCATCCCGCCCAGTCCCGGCTTGGCGCCCTGACCGGTCTTCAGCTCGAAGCCCAACCGGCCCGAGTCGCGCAGCTCGCGCACCGACGTGTCGCTGTAGACGAGGTTCCACACCTCGGAGTCGGCGTCCTCGGTGCTCTGCTGCACGACCACACCACCGACCCCGGGCGGGCACTCCTGCGCGTAGGCGCGCAGCCGGGCCAGGATCGGCGACTGGCTGGCCTCGGCCCGCCGGTACCCGCCGACCGGCACCATGTTCTCGCCGATCACCATCGGAATGCCGAGCCGGCCGGCCTGCCGGCTGGCGGCGATCCCCGCGTCACCGGAGGCGACCCGGGTCGAGCCGAACGCGGAGACGTACACCGGCAACGGCGAGTGGAAGCCGCCGATGACGGTGGTCAGGTCCACGTCCTCGTGCAGTGGCTCTCGGCCCAGGTCGATCAGCTTCTCCAACCGCCGAGGCATGAACACCGGCGGCACCAGGCGGGCCAGGTCCAGGTCGTCGGTGATGCCGGAGGGGCCGGACAATTCCTCGTCACCGGCGCCGTGCAACTGTCGGCCGTACGTGTCGACCGGCGGGAACACCGCGGCCACGCCCTCGCGGGCCCGCTGCCGGATCAGCCCCTCGGGCAGCCCCGGCGCGTAGACCCCGCCCCGCTGCGTTGCACCCTCAGCGCTCACGGCGAGACCACGCCGGGAAGCTTCGGGTACGCGCTGACCTGCCAGAGTGCGTCCAGGCCGGTCAGGAACCGGATCAGGCGCTGCAACCCCATGCCGAAACCGGCGCTGGCCGGCAGGCCCTCGCGCATCAGCCGCAGGTACCAGTCGTACTTGGCCGGGTTCTCGCCGCTCTCCCGCATCCGGGTCACCAGGGTGGCGTAGTCCGCCTCCCGCTCGCTGCCGCTGACCAGCTCCCCGAAACCGCCGTGGGCGATCAGGTCGAAGTTGCGCAGCACTCCCGGGTCCTGGGGGTTCTCCCGGTCGTAGAAGCCCCGCGATCCCTTGGGGTAGTCGGTGATGAAGAAGGGCCGGTCGGCCTCCCGGGACAGGATCTCCTCACCCGCCCAGTTGATCTCGGCGTCCGGGCTCTGCGGGTGACCCTGGTCGCGCAGCCGCTGGACCGCCTCGGTGTGGGTGCAGCTGTCGAACTTGCCGGTCAACAGCTCGGCGAAGTCGAGCGGGTCACGGCCCAGCTGCCGCAGCACGTCCGGCACGGTGTCGAACACGTGCGCGACGACGTGGGTGAGCAGCCCGGCGGCGGTGTCCATCGCGTCCTCGCGGGTACCACCGGCGATCTCGACGTCGATCTGGTGGAACTCCACCAGGTGTCGGCCGGTGTCCACGGTCTCCGGCGGTTCCACCCGGATGTTCGGGGCGATGTAGAACAGCTTCGGGAAACCGCGCAGCGACGCCTGCTTGTAGAGGATCGCGCTGGTCATGATCTTGTACGTGTGGCCGTAGAAGTCGACATCGAGGGCCTTGGCGCCCCGGGCGCCCGGGTCGGTGACCGGCCCGATCAGCGGGGGCAGCAGCTCGGTGAAGCCCTGGCTGCGCAGGAACTCCCGCGCGGCGTACAACGCCTCCTGCTGGACCGCCATGGCGGCCCTGGTCTTCTCGGCGATCAGGTGCTCGCCGAGGAGACCGGGGTAGGCGGCGGCTTTTCTCACCGCCACCGTTTGCTCTGCCTGGTACATCTCGCCTCCCGGGGTCTTTGCTCGTACCTGGTTACGACGGCCGGCAGCGCCGACAGCAGACGTGTCGAAGTGTGCGAATCACGCACCGGAGATTTGCACCGGCTCGCGGTCGACCCATTCGGTCGCGCTATTTCCCACACGTCGAATATAGGAGTGCCCGGGGGTGGCAGACGGTAGTTGGAAGGGCAGAAAGGCGGGCAGTCGAAGCGGCAGTGACCGGCGTGTGGACACGACTGAGCGGCCCCTGCTCACGAGGTGAGCAGGGGCCGCTGGAGGTGATCTGACCTGGCGTTTCCTTACGCGTACTGCGCCACCAGGCTCCGCGGTCGGATGTCGGTCCAGGAGCTCTCCACGTACGCCAGGCACTCCGCCCGGCCGGCCGGCCCGAAGGCCGTCTGCCAGCCGCCGGGTACGGCGGCGAAGACCGGCCAGAGGCTGTGCTGGGCCTCGGCGTTCACCAGCACCAGGAACGTGCCGTTCTCGTCGTCGAACGGATTCGCCATGTCATTTCCCTTCTCGAAGGTTTCCGGAGTTCTCTTATGCCAATTCGGCAAGTCTTGCGGCGAGCTTCTCGCCGATTTCCGCGAGTGGTTCCCGTTCGGTCATCCGAAGATGAGTGGTGGCCACGTCGTGCCACTCGATGACGCCGCTGAAGTGCTCTTCCCACAGTTTCGGTGCCGGGCCGTCGGCCACGCCGGCCCGGCCGGCGGAGAAGAACAGCAGGTCACCGGCGACGACCCCGGGCCGGTACGCGGCCATGATGTCGGCGTGGTTGACTGCTGCCCGGACCAGGGCGTGGACCTCGCCGGGGGTGAAACCGGCGAGCACCGGGTCGCGCCGGCGCAGGACCTCGACCACCGCCGCCGGGTCGTACCGGTCGAGGAGCCCGTCCGGCAGCTCACCGGTCTCTCCGTCGTCGTCGCCGAGCAGCATCAGCATGGTCTCGCGCTCGGTGCGCGGCCGGGCCGCCTCCTCGACGGACACCGGGTAGGCGTCCATCATGGCCAGCAGTTCGACCTCCTCGCCGGTCTGTTGCAGCGCAGTGGCCATCGCGTGTGCGACGACCCCGCCGAAGGACCAGCCGAGCAGCCGGTACGGGCCGTGCGGTTGCACCCGACGGATCTCCGTCAGGTACTCCTCGGCCAACTCGGGTACTCCTGCGGCCCGGTAGCCGGGCAGGCTCAGCGCCCGGGTCTGGAGGCCGTAGATCGGCTGCTCCGGGCCGAGGTGCCGGGCGAGTCCGGCGTACGACCAGCTCATGCCGGCGCCGGGGTGGACACAGAACAGCGGGCGGTGTCCACCGGACGGTTGCAGCGGCACCAGGACCTCGGAGGCTTCCCCGCGCCGCGTGCCGTCGAGCAGCCCGGCGACGGTCGGCCGGTCGAACAGGTCGCGGACCCGGATGTCGAGACCCATCGTGTCGCGGATCCGGCTGACCAGCTTGGTGGCGAGCAGTGAGTGTCCGCCGAGTTCGAAGAAGTTGTCGTCGACGTTGACCGCTGCGACGTCGAGGGTTTCGACGAACAGGCCGCACATCAGGTGTTCGTCGGGGGTCCGGGGGGCTCGTCCGCTGCGTTGTCCCTGCTGAGGGGCGGGCAGGGCACGCCTGTCGAGTTTGCCGTTGGCGGTGACGGGGAGTTGGTCGAGTACCACCACCGCGTTCGGCACCATGAAGTCGGGCAACGTGCGGGCGGTGAGCTGACGTACGGTCGCCTCCCAGTCGCGTGGGGCGGCCGCCTGGGTGGGGACGACGTAGGCGACGAGTCGCTTGTCGCCTGGCCGGTCCTCGCGGACGACGACGGCGACCTGCCCGATGCCGGGGTCCTCGCCGATGGTGGCTTCGATCTCGGCCGGTTCGATGCGGAAGCCCCGGATCTTGACCTGACCGTCGGCTCGACCGATGAAGCGGAGTCGACCCTGGCTGGTCCAGGCGACGAGATCGCCGGTGCGGTACATGCGAGCGCCGTCGGGGTCGTACGGGTCGGCGACGA
Source organism: Verrucosispora sp. ts21 (assembly GCF_002879555.1). Lineage (NCBI taxonomy): Bacteria > Bacillati > Actinomycetota > Actinomycetes > Micromonosporales > Micromonosporaceae > Micromonospora > Verrucosispora sp. ts21. The sequence continues at coordinate 74,647 of NZ_PNOZ01000029.1, forward strand.
AGCGCTCGGCGGTCAGCCCCGGCCGTCCGAGGTAGCCGCGGGCCACCTGGTCGCCGGCGAGATAGAGCTCGCCGGTGGCGCCGAGGGGTACGGGGTTGAGGTGTTCGTCCAGGACGTAGGTGCGGTTGTTGTCGAGGGGGCGGCCCAGGTGGATGCCGGGGAACTCGCTGCGGTTGGTGTCGAAGCGCTGGTGGTGTGAGGCGAAGGTGACTTCGGTGGGGCCGTAGCTGTGGACGACGACGGTGTTGGGGCAGTGGTCGAGGACTCGCTGCATGGCGGCTGGTGAGGCGGTGTCGCCGCCGGTCCAGACCTCTTCGAGTCGGGCGAGGGTGTCGAGTCCTTCGTCGGCCATGATGTGGAACAGGCCCATGGTGAAGTAGGCGGCGGTGATCTGGTGCCGGGTGATGGTGTCGGCTAGTTCTGCCAGGTCGGCGCCTTCTCCGGAGGCGATGACGAGTTCGCCGCCGAGGAGTAGTGGTACCCACATCTCGTAGGTGGAGGAGTCGAAGCCGTAGTTGGAGTGGACGAGCATCCGGCGGTGGTGGGCGGCGTTCCAGCAACGGTCGGCGGCGAGTTCGCGGACGTTGTGGTGGGTGACTCCGACCCCCTTGGGCCGGCCGGTGGAGCCGGAGGTGAACATGACGTACATCAGGGAGCGGTCGTCCAGGGGCAGGTTCAGGTCGTCGTCGCGGCCACCGGTCGGGCCGTCGAAGGGCACGATCACGGTGCCGTGCTCCCGCTCCGCGGCCAGGGCCGGGTTGGTCTCGGCGTACCGGTCGACCAGCAGCACCGGAGCCGCCGAGTCCGTCATGATCGTGCGTACCCGGGCCGGTGGGAGGGTGGTCCCGACCGGCACGTACGCCGCACCGCACTTGAGGACCGCCAGGCTGGCCGCGATCAGATCCGCACCCCGGTGCATCAGGACGCCAACGGTGGACTGGGGTGTGACGCCGGCCGCGATCAGACGGTGGGCCAGCCTGTTGGCGCGTCGGTTCAGCTCGGCGTAGCTGATCCGCTGCTCGCCGAAGGTGACGGCGGTGTGGTCGGGGGTGCGCCGGGCCTGCTCCTGGAAGGCTTCGTGAACGCAGCCTCGGGTGGGCGGGACGGTGGTGTCGTTGTAGGCGACGAGGAGTTGGTGGACCTCCTCAGCGCTGAGGAGGTCCAGTTCACCGACGCGCTGTTGCGGGTCGGCGACGGCCGAGTGCAGCAGTCGGCTGAGTCGTCCGGCGAGGAGTGCGGCGGTGTGCTCGTCGAACAGGTCGGTGGCGTATTCGAGGGCGCCGTCGAGTCCGGCGGGTGCGCCGGTGGCGTCGGTCAGCTCACCGACGGACAGGGTCAGGTCGAACTTGACGGTACCGATGGCCAACGGGATGTCGCTGCCGGCGAAGGGTGAACCCGTGGTGTCGGTCGGAGCGGTGTTGTTGACCATCAGCATGATCTGGAACAGGGGGTGGTGTGCGGTGGTGCGGGTGGGGTTG